>NZ_JAQISX010000018.1:0-39250 GCF_028618425.1 Bartonella sp. ML70XJBT | reverse complement strand
TCACGGGTCTGAGGCATCGGACCATCAGCCGCAGAAACAACCAGAATAGCGCCATCCATCTGCGCTGCACCTGTGATCATATTTTTCACGTAATCCGCGTGCCCGGGACAATCAACGTGGGCATAGTGACGATTCTCCGTTTCATACTCAACGTGTGCTGTAGAAATGGTAATACCACGGGCGCGCTCTTCTGGTGCTGCATCAATTTGATCATATGCTTTAAACTCACCAAAAAATTTCGTAATCGCTGCTGTCAACGAAGTCTTCCCATGATCAACGTGACCAATCGTACCTATATTAACATGCGGTTTCGTACGTTCAAATTTGCTCTTCGCCATTTGAGCTCTCCATTTTCCGTCCAAGCCAAGGACTAAGTTAAAAATTAATTTACCAACCTAAAATTACGCGTATTTCTTTTGAATCTCCAAAGCAACAGCCGAAGGGACAGGCTCGTAATGATCAAACTGCATTGTATACTGCGCACGCCCCTGGCTCATAGAGCGAAGGGTATTCACATAACCAAACATATTTGCCAATGGAACCATCGCATTCACAACCGTTGCAATACCGCGTGCCTCAGTTCCTGAAATCTGTCCCCGACGAGAATTGAGATCACCAATAACATCACCAACATAATCATCTGGTGTAACAACTTCCACCTTCATGATCGGTTCAAGAAGCTGCGCACCTGCCTTCTTAGCACCATCACGAAAAGCTGCACGAGCAGCAATTTCAAAAGCCAATACAGACGAATCAACATCGTGATACCCACCATCGATAAGAGTAGCTTTTACACCAAGCATAGGGAAACCTGCAAGAGGACCTGACCCCATAACACTTTCAATCCCCTTTTGAACGCCCGGAATATATTCTTTAGGGACAGCACCACCAACAATCTTCGACTCAAAAATAAAATCATCACCTTCATGAGGCTCAAAAACAATTTTCACACGAGCAAATTGACCAGCACCACCCGATTGTTTCTTATGGGTATAATCAACCTCAGCCATCTTAGTAATTGACTCACGATAAGCAACCTGAGGCTGCCCAACATTTGCTTCAACCTTAAATTCACGCCGCATACGATCGACAATAATATCAAGATGAAGCTCACCCATTCCAGCTATAATGGTCTGACCTGATTCCTCATCTGATTTAACACGAAACGAAGGATCTTCCGCAGCCAAACGATTAAGAGCAATACCCATTTTCTCCTGATCTGCTTTTGTTTTCGGTTCAATCGCAATCTCAATAACGGGCTCAGGAAATTCCATCCGCTCCAAAATAACAGGCTTTAAAGGATCACAAAGTGTATCACCCGTTGTTGTTTCCTTAAGACCCGCAAGAGCAACAATATCACCAGCAAATGCTTCTTCAACATCCTCACGAGAATTTGAATGCATTTGAAGCATACGTCCTAAACGCTCCTTCTTCTTCTTAACAGTATTTTCAAGAGAAACACCTTTGTGAACTTTACCAGAGTAAATACGACAGAAAGTCAAGGAACCAACAAAAGGATCATTCATAATTTTAAAAGCAAGCATAGAGAGCGGAGCTTCATCAGAAGATTCACGCGTCGTCTCAGCTTCAGTCTTCACATCAATACCCTTAATCGCAGGAATATCAATCGGAGAAGGAAGATAGGAAACAACAGCATCCAAAAGCGGTTGAACACCCTTGTTTTTAAAAGCTGTACCACAAAGAACAGGATGAAACTGAACCTCTACAGTTCCCTTACGGATAAGAGAAACAAGTTGCTCGTTGGTTGGCATAACACCTTCCAAATAAGCCTCCATAGCAGACTCATCAACTTCTACAGCCATTTCAATGAGTTTTTCGCGATATTCTTCAGCCTTTTCTTTTAAGTCAGAAGGAATTTCACTTATCACCGCTGAAGCACCAATAGAACCATCCCACTTTAAAGCCTTCATCTCAACAAGGTCAACAACACCTTCAAAATCATTTTCTGCGCCGATAGGCAACTGCAAAACAAGTGCTTTAGCCCCTAATCGCGAACCAACCATTTCGACACTACGGTAGAAATCAGCACCTATTTTATCCATTTTATTAACAAAAACCATGCGGGGAACACGATATTTCTCAGCCTGCCGCCAAACAGTTTCTGTCTGAGGCTCAACACCAGCATTAGCATCCAATAATGCTATCGCCCCATCAAGAACACGCAAAGAACGCTCAACCTCGATAGTAAAATCAACGTGCCCTGGCGTATCAATGATATTAAAGCGACGCTTACGACCATCACGCCCTTCCCAAAACGTCGTTGTCGCTGCAGATGTGATGGTAATGCCGCGCTCTTGTTCCTGCTCCATCCAGTCCATCGTAGAAGCACCATCATGGGTCTCACCGATTTTGTGATTCTTACCCGTATAGAACAGAATACGTTCAGTCATCGTAGTCTTACCGGCATCAATATGAGCCATAATACCAAAATTACGATAATCTTCAATTTTATATTCGCGAGCCATTATATTTGCCTTAGTTTAAAACTTCTACCAGCGATAATGCGAGAATGCACGGTTAGCCTCAGCCATACGATGGACATCTTCACGCTTTTTCACGGCAGAACCGCGATTATTAGCTGCATCCATGAGTTCAGCAGATAAACGCTCAATCATCGTTGTTTCATTCCGCCCACGCGCTGCCGAAATTAACCAACGAATTGCAAGAGCCTGACGACGATCAGGACGAACATCAATCGGAACCTGATAAGTAGCCCCCCCAACACGACGAGAACGAACCTCAATATGAGGAGCAACATTCTCTAAAGCCCGATGAAAGAGATCTATAGGATCTGTTTTTACTTTTCTCTCCACAGAATCAAGCGCACCATAAACAATACGCTCTGCAACTGACTTTTTACCATCAAACATAATGGCATTCATAAATTTTGTAACAACCAAATCACCAAACTTAGGATCTGGATTAATTTCACGTTTTTCTGCTCTATGACGACGGGACATTAGCTTTGTCTCTCAATATTATTTTGGACGCTTCGCGCCATACTTTGAACGACGCTGTTTACGATTCTTGACACCCTGAGTATCAAGCAAACCACGAATAATGTGATAACGAACCCCAGGCAAATCTTTCACACGACCACCACGGATCATCACAACAGAGTGCTCTTGAAGATTATGTCCCTCTCCAGGAATATAACCAATCACTTCAAATCCATTCGTCAAACGAACTTTAGCAACTTTACGAAGAGCAGAATTAGGCTTCTTCGGCGTTGTTGTATAAACACGCGTACAAACACCACGCTTCTGCGGATTCGACTGCAAAGCAGGAACCTTATTACGTTTAACTGGCGCTACACGCGGCTTGCGAATCAACTGGTTTACGGTAGGCATGCAACCTTCCTCTTTTCGATCTACATTCGTCTCACCCAATCGGGTACTTCTATTTCTGCCTTCATCCACTCCAACAGAATCAGAATAGATTCCTAATTCTACACACAAAATCGGGCATAGCTGCTAAAAACAGTCTACCCGATCACAAGCAGAGAAGGCAATAGCCTTTTGCACTAGCATTTGCTTTTAATCCTATTAACACCCGCTTAAATGATCTTTTGCTTCATATCCAAAATAAATGATCATTTCGACATCGGTTACATTGGTGTCTAATAGCGAGAACACAGACATTCGTCAAGAACTAAACAGCAGAAAGTTTTCAAAAATCAAAATAAATTAAATTTTAAAACTTTAAATTTGCTTTTATTGGGTCTCTTGATAAATTAATTTGCCATAGTAATATCGCCTATAAATTAAAAACAATAATGTGACTGCGGTAAAAATATTAACGCAGCAAATTGAATTGCATATTTGATATCAAATTATGAGTGTCATGAAAATAGCAACGTGGAATATCGCCGGAATAAAAGCACGACATGAAACATTATATCAATGGCTACAGCAAAGTCAGCCAGACATAGTTTGTCTACAGGAAATTAAAAGTATTGATGAAAACTTTCCACGTAATGCAATAGAAAATCTAGGTTACCATATAGAAACACACGGACAAAAAAGCTTTAATGGCGTTGCGATTCTTTCTAAAAAAACACCGGATGAGGTGATCCGTCGATTACCAGGCAACGATAATGATGAACAAACACGTTACATTGAAGCCGTTTATTCAACGAACAAGGGTGTTGTACGTATTGCATCTCTTTATTTGCCAAATGGAAATCCTATTGAGAGTGAAAAATATTCCTATAAAATGGAATGGATGGAAAGATTATATGCACACGCAAAATCATTGCTTGCGTATGAGGAGCCCCTTATTCTAGCCGGCGATTATAATGTCATCCCTACCTCACGCGATGCAAAAAAACCTCAAGAATGGAATCAAGATGCCTTATTTCTTCGAAAAACAAGAAAAGCATTCCAGCGTATCCTTCATTTAGGTCTTTACGATGCTATCCGAAATGTCACCGATACACCCTCCTTCAGTTTTTGGGATTTCCAAGCTGGAGCATGGCCTAAAAATAATGGGATTCGCATTGATCATTTACTCTTATCACCAGAAGCAATTGATCACCTTATTTGCGCTCATAGTCAAACAGAAGTAAGGGGATACCCAAAACCATCTGACCACGTTCCTGTTTGGATTCATCTTAATATCAATTAAGGAAGTATAGCCCTTATTTCATAAGACCACAAAAAAATTCCACTCAGAAAAATAACTATGCTACATCATTCAAACAGTATATCTTAAGTAACTAAAATAAAAATGAATAAATGGAGGACATAAATGAAGAAATCATTGTTAATGTTTATTGCAGCAGCAGCCATTGGGCTCACAAGCGTCGCGCATGCTGAAAATGATACGTTTGAAAAAATAAAACAAACAGGGCAAATCACTTTAGGAGTCCGTGAAGCATCGGGGTTGGCCTACGCCCTTGGTAATAATAAATATGTAGGCTTTCATACAGAAATGGCAGAACGTATCATTGATGATATCTCAAAAAAAATTGGTAAACCGATTAAAATCCATTATCTTCCTATCACATCTCAAAATAGAATTCCTCTCTTAAAAAATAAAACCTATGATTTTGAGTGTGGCTCAACAACAAATGATATTGCACGTAGCAAAGAAGCAGCATTTGCTTATACAACATACGTTGAAGAAGTTCGGATTGCTGTAAAGAAAAACTCTAACATTAAATCTCTTGATGATTTAAATGGAAAAACAGTTGCAACAACCACCGGTACGACATCTGTTCAACTTATTCGTAAAAACAAACGTGCAAAAAACATTCACTTTAAGGTCATCAAAGGAAAAGATCACGCAGATAGTTTCTTATTACTCGAATCGGGTCGTGCCGATGCATTTGTTATGGATGCCTCAATTCTCGCTGGAAATATTGCAAAATCAAAGAATCCATCTGATTATGTCATTCTTGACACCGTACTTTCAGTTGAACCCATCGCCTGCATGCTGAGATTACATGACAAAAAATTTGAACAAGCAATCAATGACAGTATCCTACGTCAGATTAAAGACGAATCACTTGAAAAGCTTTATAATAAGTGGTTCATGAAACCGATTCCTCCTGCGAATACTGTTATGAACCTTCCCTTATCAAAACAGACGAGATATGCTTGGGATCATCCAAACAATAAGCCTCGCGAAAGCTACACAGAAAAAGATTTATAGAATTTGAAAAGAAGAACCACACTCTTTGAAAATTGAGTGTGGTTTATATTTTAGTTCACTTTTTAATAAATTCTGCTTATGTAGATAGGCTTGATTTATCGTTCTATTTGTGAATGACTAATTTGAGGGAATATTAATTAATGGATTTTTCTTTCCTTTGTAGAGATGACCTTACTCAGACACTGGTAACAGGATGCTTGGGCACTCCCGGCGTGAGTCATACTTATTTAGATACACTTCTTGATGGCTTAAAAAATACGGTTATATTGTCCATCTCTTCACTTATATTAGCTATATTTTGTGGTGTTATTATAGGAACAATGCGCACTTTACCCAAAACATCGATAATCAATTATATATTTCGCACTATCGGTACTATTTGGGTAGAAGTTATGCGTAACATTCCCCTTCTTGTACAGGTATTTTTATGGTATTTTGTTGTTCCTAAGATTTATCCCCCAGCGATGAAATTTTCCCCCATTCTCTTAATAACATGTGCATTGGGATTCTTTACATCGGCACGTATTGCAGAACAGGTTCGCTCAGGCATTGAAGCGATTTCTTCAGGACAACGCTATGCTGCTATGGCAATGGGATTTACAACTTATCAAAGTTATCGCTATATTATACTACCACGTGCTATTCGTACAATTATGCCACCGCTTACTTCAGAAGCAATGGGCATTGTGAAGAATTCATCTATAGCATTCGCTGTTTCAATAAATGAGCTCATGCAATTTCAATACCAAACAATTGAAGAGGTAAGTCATGTTTACGAAAACTATTTACTTGTTACGATTCTTTATATTCTCATAGCCTTATTTGTATTCATTGTGATGACAGTTATTGAACAAATGCTCAAAATTCCTAATTTTCAAACAAAGGGAAATTGAATATGATAAATTTCATAAGCTCTCAGTTTGGACTTTATTTTCCTTTCAATTTTTCCGACTTTGATTTTTCCTTTTTTACCTTTGATGTATTTCGTTCTTACATTTTATCAGGTTTACTCTTTAGCGTTTTTCTAACACTTTTTGCAACGGTATTAGGATTTGTTTTCGGCACACTTTTAGCGATGATGCGCCTTTCTTCCGTAAAACTTCTTTCTTGGATTGCAATCGTTTACATAACAGCGATGCGTTCAATACCACTTGTGATGGTTATCTTATGGTTTTTTGTGCTTCTACCTTTTTTAACGGGAACATCCATCGGTGCTAATAAATCAGCACTTATTACCTTTACCGCATTTGAAACAGCTTATTTTGCTGAAATTATGCGGGCTGGTATCAATTCAGTTCCGCAAGGACAAAAATATGCGGGACAAGCTCTTGGGATGAATTATTGGCAAAGTATGTATATTGTCATTCTTCCTCAAGCTTTTAGAGATATGCTTCCTGTCTTTTTAACACAAGTCATTATCCTTTTTCAGGATACAACCCTCGTGTACGCCATCAGTGGTCATAGCCTTTTGAATGGCTTTGATATTGCTGCTAATAATTTTGGTGTAAAACAAGAGGCTTATATTTTAGCAGCTATTTTTTATTTTGTGATCTGTTTTACATTGTCACAAATCGTTTTATATTTACAAAAAAAAGTATCCATTATTCGCTAACAGGAAAAAAAATGTCTACGCATATGATCGAAGTAAAAAATGTTTCTAATTGGTATGGCGAAATTAACGTTCTTAAAAATTGTACAACCAATATTAACAAAGGAGAAGTGGTTGTCGTTTGTGGACCATCAGGCTCAGGAAAATCAACACTCATTAAAACGATTAACGCTCTCGTCCCTTTTCAAAAAGGTGAAATTTGGATTAATGGAACACCAATTCATTCAAAAAAAACAAATCTGCCTAAATTGCGCAGCCATGTAGGAATGGTCTTTCAGCATTTCGAACTTTTTCCTCATTTATCTGTCACAGAAAATTTGACAATTGCACAAATAAAAGTCCTGAAACGAAGTAAAAAAGAAGCACTTGAACGTGGTTTGTTATATCTTGAACGCGTTGGGCTCCTTGAACATAAAGACAAATATCCGGGACAACTTTCTGGAGGGCAACAACAGCGTGTTGCTATTGCACGTGCCTTAACCATGGATCCACTTGTTATGCTTTTTGATGAACCAACCTCTGCTTTAGATCCTGAAATGGTAGGTGAAGTACTTGACGTCATGATCAGTTTAGCAGAAGAAGGAATGACGATGATTTGTGTAACCCATGAAATGGGATTTGCACAAAAAGTCTCGGAGCGTGTTATTTTCATGGATCAAGGAACAATTCTTGAAGACTGTTCATCTAAAGAGTTCTTTTCTAATCAGCAAGACAGAACACCAAGAACGCAAGAATTTTTGTCTAAAATCCTAAGTCATTAGCCGTTATATCATCGGAAAAAGCTCTCTCTACTATAAACTTGAATATAAAATAACAAAGTTTAATAGCAGATGAGAGGATGTAAAGAATATTACAAGCAGATAGTCAAAAGTTCTTATTTTTTAAAATATCCGCAACCAATGAAATTGCTGTACGTCTTTCAAATTCATTACAAAGAGTAAAAGCCTGCTCTTGCAAAGGGTAAATCCAATTTCTGTCTTTTACATTCGCTTTTTCATAGGCAGCAGCTAACATTGCCGTCCCGCGAATGATTTTTCCTTCTTGAATCAACATATTCCCAAGAATCGCTTGGGCAGCAGAATTTCCTTTTTTTGCTGAAAGTTGAAACCACCGTGCTGCTTGTATAAGATTCTTCTCCCTTCCCTCTCCCTTTAAAAATATTTTTCCTAAATGATACTGAGCTTTAGAATTTCCATAGTTCACCGCAGCCTGCATATAAAAACGAATGGCATAAGAAGGATTAGGGTTCACAGGCGATTGAGGAATACCTTTTTCCATATAGCCAGCAAGCTTAACCAATGCATCAGAAACATAACTTTCATCCTCTGAGCCAAGATCAGCACCTTTTTCAACGATATATACAAAAAAATGATAAGCTTTGTAATCATCTTTAGGGATACCATCACCGTTTGCATAGATAGAGCCAAGTTTCCAATTTGCGCCAATATGGCCCCTCTTAGCGGCACAAAATAGAGCTGAAAGTGCCTGATTTATCTGCCCATTTTTATAAGCAGACATGCCACGTTTAAAAAAATAAAACGAACCATCATGCAATTCCTGCAAGCTATTAACATCTATGGCATAAACAGTCGAAAAAAATCCTCCTAAAGTCACAATAATCGTAGCTTTTTTCCATATCTGAAAACTCTTGATCATTTTCCCCCTCTCTCAATGTTAATTGTTCTATCTATTTAAATTTCTTTGTATATCTTTAAAAGCTTCTTCTTAGTAAAAATACGAGAAATTCTAATAAATGAAAACTATCAAAACTGTTCAATAAAATAACCTACGCATTGAACAAAATTTCAAGAATGGAGGAAACCATGATGAATGGTAACATTTAACTACAAAAAATAACATGCAAGATGGATAAAATATAATGATGATCATTAACTTATCCCTTCACAATTATCTCTCCAGCTTAAAGATAAAGTTTCCCACTCCCACCAATCTGTAAACAATCCATTTTTTTGATAGATTCTAACTTCTGGTCACCTTATATACTTTTCTTCATAGATGATATATTGATTTATAATAATAATTTTCTGTTTTTTATTGAATGAGATCCCCGAATAATGCTATGAAGTTATCCATCAAAAAAGTAAAAATCAACCCAACCGCTCTAAAGCAATAGATACCTTCTTTCGCGCAGCACGCAATTCTATCACCCTATTTTGTTCGCTTTCAACAATTTCTGCTTTTGCATTTGCTATAAATTTGGGATTATTTAATTTAAGCGATATTTTTTCAATATCTTGTTCAATTTTACGGACCTCCTTCCTCAAACGAACACGTTCAGCCTCCAAATCAACCAACTGCCCTAATGGCAAACAAAAAACAGCCTCTCCCGAAATCATTTGTGCCGATACTTCCGGAACCTTATCAGAAAAATCAATGACTTCAATACGCGCTAACTTTTTAAGAAGTGCATCATAACGCTGCACACGCTCTCGCGTCACGTCTCCTGCTTCGACAACGACAAGAGGTGCTCGTGTAGCCGCTGGGATATTCATTTCAAAACGTACAGACCGAATCCCCGTGACCACATCAATAAGCCAATTAATATCAGCAGCAGCAGCCTCATCTATCAATGTTTTCTCTGGCCATTTTGTCAACGCGAGCATATCTTCACGCTTGATCTCTTGCGTTTCTGTAAGAGCCCACAACTCTTCTGTCATATGAGGCATAAAGGGATGAAGAAGTTTATAGACTTCATCTAAAATCCAAGCAGTACAAGCTTGAGCCTCATTTTTAGCCTCTTCATTTTCACTCTGAAAGATAGGTTTGAGAAGCTCTAAATACCAATCACAGAATGTATTCCAAATGAAACGGTAAAGTGTAGCTGCAGACTCATTGAACTTATAATTTTCAATACCCGTCGTCACTGCTGAAATTGTTTTAGAGAGTTCTGTTAAAATCCAACGATTAAGTGCCAGCTTTGCACATTCTGGCTTAAAAGTAGAATCATGCTTTACACCATTCATCTGTGCAAATCGGGTAGCATTCCACAATTTCGTAGCAAAATTGCGATAACCAGCAATACGGGAAGTATCAAGTTTTACATCACGACCTTGCGCTGCCATAATAGCCAAAGTAAAACGAAGGGCATCAGCGCTATACTGATCAATAAGCTCTAAGGGATCAATAATATTTCCCTTTGATTTTGACATCTTTGCACCCTTTTGATCTCGGACAAGAGCGTGCACATAAACCGTTGGGAAAGGAACTTCACCCATAAAGTGAAGTCCCATCATCATCATACGAGCAACCCAGAAAAAAATAATATCAAATCCTGTCACGGATAAAGATGTTGGATAAAAAGTCGATAATTCAGTCGTTTTATCGGGCCATCCTAATGTTGAAAAAGGCCAAAGAGCTGATGAAAACCAAGTATCTAAAACATCCGGATCGCGGATTAATTCAACCACCTCACCATAATGAGCAAAAGCCGAATCTAAAGCCTCTTTTTCACTTTTTTCAACAAAAACTGTTCCATCAGGACCATACCAAGCAGGAATCTGATGTCCCCACCATAATTGGCGAGAAATGCACCAAGGCTGAATATTTTGCATCCAATTGAAGTAGGTTTTTTTCCAGTTATCGGGAACAAACTGCGTTTTTCCTTGTTGAACAGCCTCTATCGCGGGCTTTGCTAATTCAGCAGCATGAACATACCATTGATCTGTCAAAAAAGGTTCAATAGGTACACCACTGCGATCTCCATGAGGAACCATATGGGAATGATCATCAACAGAAGCTAAATATCCTCCTTCTTCCATCAAAGAAATAATCTTCTGGCGTGCAACAAAACGATCAGCTTTATCGAGATTTTCTACTAACATTTTTAATTCATCTGATAAAACCAAACCATCAAAAAACGCTTCATTCTCACAAAGAAAAATCTCGGCATTTTGAGTAAAAATATTGATTAAGCGTAAATCATTACGCTGTCCTACTTCAAAGTCATTAAAGTCATGGGCTGGTGTGATTTTTACCGCACCACTTCCTGCTTCAGGATCAGCATGCGTATCACCGACAATCAATAACCTACGACCAACAAGGGGCAAAAGAGCATTTTTACCGATAAGATTTTTATAACGCTCATCTTCAGGATTAACAGCAATCCCTGTATCACCAAGCATTGTCTCTGGTCGTGTTGTCGCCACTGTTATAAAAGTTGTCGCATCATTTGGATCAAAAACTTTACCCTCAAGCGGATATCTAAAATGCCACAAATGCCCTTGAACTTCTTTTTGTTCAACTTCAAGATCCGAAATAGCCGTTAACAATTTAGGATCCCAATTGACGAGGCGCTTATCTCTATATATCAATCCTTGCTTATAAAGTGTGACAAAGACTTCACGAACAGCCTGCGACAACCCCTCATCCATTGTAAAGCGCTCACGCGACCAATCACATGAAACGCCAAGACGGCGCAACTGGTTCGCAATAACACCTCCCGTTTCATGGCGCCATTCCCAAATACGCTCAATAAATTTTTCTCTTCCCATTTCTTGACGCGTTGGCTCTTGGCGTTCTGCAAGCTGACGCTCTACAACCATTTGTGTAGCAATCCCAGCATGATCCATACCAGGCTGCCACAATACATTTTTGCCACGCATCCGCTGAAATCTAACCATTATATCTTGAATTGTCGTATTGAGCGCATGACCCATATGAAGTGAGCCCGTAACATTAGGCGGTGGAAGCATAACACAAAAAGGTTCTGCTCCACTTTTAGAACCCGCTCCCGCTTTAAAAGCCCCGCGAGTCTCCCATCTCTTTGCAACCCGTTGCTCTATGAAAGCAGCATCATAGTTTTTTTCTAACATTCTATCCATCCATAACGCCGCTGAAAAACATAAAAATAATGTCAAAAAATCATTAAGATGACTTTTTAATCGCCTTCACAATTTCTTCACGTAAAATATCTTCCAGCAAAACAGGCAATTTAGACTGCAACCATTCTGCTATAGCCGGCCGCAACACATCCCTTGCAATCTTTTCTGCAGAAGAAATACAATACGCAGACAACTCTACACGACCAGTCCTTCCAGATTCTGATTGTGGCTTTCTGATCTCATCTTCATATTCTTTTGCTTTATAAACAGAATTCCGTTCTTCAGAAGCAAGCTTCATCTTTTGCACATCCACACCAACTGTATTATTTTCTACCGCTGTATCCTCTTTCTCTTGTGCACTCCCTCCGCCTTGATTTTCAGCAGAAAGACCAATGCGATCAGCTAAAGCTTTCATAGCATCATCAACCGATAGAGTTGTATCATAAATACCTTCTGAAGCAACTTCTGAATGATCTTCCGAAGCATTTACTGCGACATCTTCATTTAAAAAATGATTAGATTGAACAGCATTTTCTTCGATTATTTCACGAATAGATGTCAAAATTTCATCCATACTTGGCTCACGTAACACGCTTGAACTCTGTATCATACTTTACAACCTCTCAAAGACGCAACAACAAATAGAATCATATTTTCAGTGTATGCAAAAGAATTATAAGATCAACATGCCTCTCGTGATATTTTCAAATATGCTTGTCATAAAGAGGGCGCTACACACAACTTCCTGCATTTTAAAAGAACATATCACTGCTCTATTTTTCAACATATCCAACAACGGATTAACTAATTTTTTAAAAATTAAAATTATTTGAAATCAAAGGAGCTATTTTTATGCATTATCGACTATATTGAATTGTTTTTAAGCCTAGATAATTCGGTGTTAATTTACCAATAGACGATTGAACACTATAGCTCGCTACAACAGCATTACGCTCTGCCATTGCGAGCGCAATTTGAGCATTAATCAATTGAGTACGAGAATTTAAAACATCTAATGTTGTTGCCTGCCCTACGTGATTTTCTTGAACACGACCTTTAAGAGCAATTTCAGCAGCACGAACACTTTCACGGTAAGCAATAACAGATGCGCGTGCAGCTTCCAACTGGAACCAAGCAGAAGTAAGGGCTTGTCTCGTATTACTATGGGCCAAATCGAGTTGAAGCTGCGCCTGTCCAAGCTGCTCCTTCGATTGGCGAATCTGTGCAGACGTACGCCCCCCTTCAAAGATCGGAACACTTAACGACAACCCTATCGATTTAGAAAAGCCATCCTGACCAGCACCACTGTATATCCGATTATAAGATGCTGTTGCAGAAAAATCAATTTTAGGAAGGAGTGCTCCTTCTTTCGCTTTTACATTGTAACCACTCGCATTGACTAAATATTGAGCATAAAGGATTGCTGGATGCATCACAACGCTCATTTGGTAAGCCGTATCAAGATTGACGGGAAGATTTGTGGCAACGGGTGGACGTTTTAGCTTTTCAGGATCAGAACCAATAATTTGTCGATACACTGCTTCTGCTGCTTTTACATCAGCACGAGCAAGACTCAGTTCTGAAACCGCCACGGAACGTGCAGCTTGAGCTTGAGCAAGATCAACACGCCCTCCCTCACCCACATCAAATTTTGCTTTATTGGAACGAACTTGCTCTTCAAGAGCTGCTAAATTTTCTCTCCGAAGATCGGCAACACGACGCACCTGATAGACATTCGCATAAGCTGTCACAGTCTCTAGAAAGGTATTTTGTTCAGCATTACGAAGATACTCACGTTGCGCCTGCAGCTTAACTTGAGCTGAAGAAAACATATTTTGCGTGATAAAACCGTCAAATAATCTTTGGTTTAATCTTACCCCTATAGATCCAGAAGTTACATAAGGACCTGTAAAAGACTTACTCCGCCCATAGCTTCCAACTCCTTCAACTTGTGGTAATAACCCTGATCGCGCGATGACAACATCATCACTGGCTATACGAACAGCCGCCCGTTCACTATTCAACTTAGCGTTGTGTTTATAAGCTTTAGAAAAAGCATCCATCAATGTTTCAGCACAAACACTCTCTGAGAGTAAAAGACTCAATACCAACAAAAAACACGCCTGAAACTTCTTGCTTAATTTAAACACAATACACACAATAACAAACCCCAAATAGATAACCAAACTATCTTTTATTCATAAAATGAACAAGTACTAAAATACAAAATCAGGTGTTTTTAAAAAACAAGGAAGAGGCTTTACGGCAAGATTAAAAGCTCGACAGCAAGAAATGATTCCATCTTCTTTTATGTAGATTCGTGCTACAGCAGCATTTCCATCCCCTTCAACCACAACAAGACGTCCACTGTCTTTCATTTGATCAAAGATACCTTGTGGAATAAAATCGACAGATCCCTCTATAAAAATCACATCATAAGGTCCCTCAACAGTATATCCCTGCTCTAATGGACCAAGAATGACAACCACATTATCACATTGATTATGTTCCAAAGCTTCAAGAGCATGTTCAAAAAGAGATTGATTACTTTCCAACGCAATTACAGACCCTGCAAGTTTTGAAAGCAAGGCCGCACAATAACCACTATTTGCACCAATATCTAAAACAACATCTGATGATTTTACAGCAGCAAGCTGTAACAATTTTGCGAGAGATGCCGGTTTCATCAAATAGCGTGCAGGAGCTTCATCGCGCACTGGACATAAAACAATATCGGTATCAAGATAGCTTAATGCTTTCATATCTTCCGATACAAAATCTTCACGAGATATCGTTAAAAACGCTTCAAGAACTGATAAATCCGTTACATCAACTGTACGAATTTGATTGTCAACCATTTTGCGACGAAGCTCAGCAAAATCTGCAACCATAACGACTATTTCTCCTAACCTACAAAAAATAAACAAAACAGTAACAATGAAGGACTAAGATCTCTTACACTGTAGGTGTTACAAAAAAAGATACGACAGTCAACAACTCGATTCTAACAGGACAATTTCTTATACAAAAGCGTTTTTATATTCTTATATAAAAGTGTCTTTATAACTGTAGAGGGAAATAATCTCTATCTTATGCCTCCCCTAAAAGCCGTTTCATTTAAAATCGGCTGGAGGCCTCGCCCGGAATCGAACCGGGATACAAGGATTTGCAGTCCTCTGCGTAACCATTCCGCCACAAGGCCTCATCAACAAATATAGAGGTTTCAATAAGGGAATGCAAAGCATCCGTCAAGCTGTAGAAACCTTCTATCACCTTTTTTCCTCTTACTTATACAATTTATCATATTTTTTTAAAAAAAAGTAATTTTATCCTTTGCAAATCAGTATTGCTTTGCTATAGGCTCTTCAGCTAGATGGTTGAGTATCGTTCCCCGGTAGCTCAGCGGTAGAGCAACCGGCTGTTAACCGGTTGGTCGCTGGTTCGAATCCGGCCCGGGGAGCCATTTAATTCTTTTCTTCATATAACTTATTGCTTTTGGTAATATTTTTTAAAGTTAGGGATGCCCGAATAAGTGTAAGGGAATAAGATTTTTGCAATAAGATAGAAATACAATATCCGAGAGGATGTGTTTCTTACAATGAATGATTGATCCATTAAAAAAGTTATTGCACAAATTTTTTCTTATGGGTTAATTTCAAGATAATTGTTTCTTCAAACTACCCTACCGCACACCTTTATCAGAAAACACTGTAATTATTGGTACGTTATAAATTACGATTTATTTCATGAGAGGAAATTATTAAACGCCATCAATAACGAAAAAAGTTTCGTATAAGCTTTGTTTTCCAGCCCCAAAATAATTTTTACTTCAATAATGCAATAAATCTCAAAAAATGCTCTTGAAGCAATCATTAAAAAAAACGGAAGAATAACAATCAAAATCATCTATATTATAGCCATACACCCCATACCGATCTCCCTGAAAGCAGGAACTCCCAACCAAAAAGTTTGTAAAAATCGAGCTTCTTATCTAGCGGATTGCTTCTTCTCATCACTTCATAAACCCTACAAATAGCCTTGCCTTGAATACTCATCACATCGTCATAAAAACACTGAAGTATGTAAAATGTTATGAGCTTTATACAATGCCCCTAAAAAGAGTGTTTTACAGCACAAATAGTATATCAATCTAAGTTGGTAAGAATCCTATGAAAATCTTTAACAAATCATAGGCGCTTTCTTCATTATTTCCATTATATTATGCATCTACACCATATTTAAAGAGACACCCCTTAAATCCCCTAAAGCCGTTTCACAATAGCCCTCGTAAATAGTATAAAATAAAAAACATTGATGAGCGTCATCTTTGATCTACAATAAAAGCCATACCATCATACTATTTTCTCACGCTCGATGTTAGAAATATTCCTTTCCTTTACAAAAGGTTACAAGAGATATTTTATTGATTACTTAAATGTTTATCCACACGAAAATCTCATTTTTAATACGCAAACAAATAGTTTTAAGAGATCAATATAAACAGATTCGAAATGAGAAAATTTTACGATAGAGATAGATTATTTAATATATAAAACAATAATTTGTCATGATATAATTAAACTTTTAAATTAAAAGTTATCATGAAAGATAAAACAGATCTTTTATATAAATAAAATGCATCTTTATCCCTATTTTAAAAAATTGAAATAAAGCAAATAAGTAATTTCTTGTGCAATGTTTTTTTTCAAAGGATCTTTAAATCAGTCCAAACGTTCAAAGGTTTTCATTTTTTAGAAATGAAAACCTTTAAGGCATAATCTCTTTTCAAGATTTTATTTAAGCCGCTTTCTTGACTGACTTGCGAAAACGAAAAGCCCTTGCAAGCTTTACAGCCACTTTTTCTTTTTTACGCCTCTCATTTGAAGATGAAGAATTCTTCCGCTGTAACTGTGCAGCATCATCTTTTCGATTTAAAAACTGCTTCTGACATTTAGATTTTTTTAAACGGCGTTCTTTATTGTTTTCTTTCTCTTCACTTTTTGGAAGAATCGGCTTTTCTGGAAATGCTGCAAATTGTTCTGGAACAGATTCAGGAACTAATTTCATGCGAATCAAGTTCTCTACAGCGCGCAACCGAGTCCTTTCTATCTTTTCATCAAAAAGTGTAAGTGCCTCACCAGATGCACCGTTGCGCCCAGTACGGCCGATGCGATGTACATAATTCTCAGCTTCATCTGGTAAATCATAATTAATCACGTGGCTTATTCCTGGTACATCAATACCGCGTGCAGCAATATCTGTTGCAACAAGAATCCGTACATCTCTTTCACGAAATGCTTTTAAGGCAGATTGGCGAGCACCTTGTGATTTATTCCCATGAATTGTTGCAACTAAATAGCCTATCTTTGCTAAATGACGTGTAACAGTATCAGCCCCATGTTTTGTTCGAGTAAAAACAATAACCGAATTAAAAGCTGGATTTGTCAAAATTTTACTTAAAACATTCTTTTTTTCATGCGTAGGAACACAATATAATTTCTGGGTAATCTCTACAGCTGTTGTGCCTTGAGGGGCAACTTCAATCTTCACCGGATCATTGAGTAAAGACTTTGCAAGAGCAATAATTTCTTTTGGCATTGTTGCAGAAAAAAGTGCTGTCTGACGTTCTTGATGCAAAAGCTTTGCAATTTGCTTAACATCATGAATAAATCCCATATCCAACATACGATCTGCTTCATCCAAAATCAAAAAACAAGAGTGAGAAAGATCAATACATTTTTCACGCACAAGATCTCTCAAACGCCCTGGAGTTGCAATCAAAACATCCACACCTGCTTCCATACGCTTAATTTGTTTTAAACGTGGTACCCCCCCAAAAATAAGACACGTCGAAAGATGTGTCCCTCTCGCCACAGTACGAATTGCTTCATCAATCTGAACAGCAAGTTCACGCGTTGGTGCTAAAATCAAAGCGCGTGCAGTTTTAGGAGAGCGTTTATCACCCAAAGTTAAAATTCGACTTAAGATAGGTAAAGCAAATGCCAAAGTTTTTCCAGAACCTGTCTGTGCAATCCCTAAAATATCGTTTCCTTTCAACATCATTGGAATAGCTTGTTCCTGTATAGGCTTAGGTTGACTCATCCCTGAAATGCGTAAATTTTTAATCAAAAGAGTAGGCAAACCTAACTTTTTAAAAACATCTTCTTTTTTTATAGACAAAATAAAATCTTTCCTCAGCTGAACAACTTTTACGAAGTAATCAGCTGAACTCTCCACTCAAGAATCCGCGCAAGAGAAATTCTTGACATTTTAAACGAAGCAACACTTGAAAAGCGACCTGCGCAACTCATGAGCACCTTAAAATCAAGGTAAAAGCATATAACTTAACTTAAAAAAGCTAACAAACCAGCTTAGATACCTTTATTCTTATTATCCTTGGATTATGAAAAAAAGCAAGAACTTTACGAAATACATTTATCGCGCCCCCAAAATATTAAAATCATTCATTTCTTAATGATTGTCTCCATCGGTAAATGCACCTTGATAAAATCAGGATAAATCTCGAGAAAAACTGGATTTTGTAAAGTTTTTTGACCGCCATAAATTAAATACCATTGTGTTTTATCAAAAATCGCCAAAGTTTTATATTGAATAATGCGATCTTTCATCTCCAGAATCGTTGAAATTAAAGCATATAAAGTGCCGTTATCTGTTTGAAGATACTCAATATTTTCTTTATCTAAACAATAAGCACCAGAAGGAAAATTCTCAAATTGCTTATGCAACTGTTGAAGAAAATTATCACGTAAAGCATCCTCTGTTGTATTCAATCGACGTGCCATCTCTTTATAAAGCCGCTCAGGCATATAATGAGATATAAGCGAGAAGTCCTCACTTTTTATAGCATTATTGACATCAACAACTATTTTGAATAGTTCAGTTTTCTGTAGTGCTGTTGGCTGAGATGCTAAACTTTGTTGATTAACAATCAAAAAGAAAAATAGACTCAGCACAAAATAAAAAACAGACTTCATTTTTACACTTCTTGTTTTAGTAAAATTTCAATTTTTTAAATAACAAAATCAAATAATGTTTGATCATCTGTAATATCACGATAGCGCCAACCTAACGCTTGAAATTTTTCCTCTAAGAGACGAAAATTATCGTATTTTTTTGTTTCAATTGCAACCAATACAGAGCCAAAGTTTCTCGCTGACTTTTTAAAATATTCAAAACGCACAATATCATCATCGGGTGATAATGTGGATAGAAAATGACGTAATGCACCAGGATGCTGTGGAAAACTAAAAATAAAATATTTTCTCAAGCCTTGGAAACGTAAAGAACGTTCTTTAATCTCTGGCAAACGCTCAAAATCAAAATTACCTCCTGAAATAACGAGTAGAATTTTTTTACCCTTTAACTCTTGAGGTGAAATACTGTTAAGCGCATCAATTGATAAAGCACCAGCCGGTTCAAGAACCACACCTTCTACATTAAGCATTTCAACCATCGTAGAACAAACACGATTTTCAGGAACTGTAATGACACAATCAGGAGAAAATTGCTTTAAAATGGTATAGTTTAGCGCACCAATTTCAGCCACCGCAGCCCCATCTACAAAAGTATCAATATTGTCAAGTTTAACCCGTTTTCCACTCTCCAGGCAAGCAAGTAAGCTTGCAGCTCTTTGGGGCTCAACAAAACGAAGCTTTGTGTTCCAACCATATTCCCCTAAAAACTTGCTCACCCCACTTGCCAAACCACCTCCCCCTACCGGCACAATCATTAAATCCGGCTCACTTTCTCCATTGAGTTTTTTCCATTGCAAAGCAGCTTCGCAGAGCACTGTCGCTTGCCCCGTAATAATGCGAATATCATCAAACGGAGGAGCCATCACACCACCGTTCTCCACCACAAAAGATTGCGCAGCTTCATAACATTGATCAAATGTTTCACCAACCAAACGAATATCAATAAACTCTTCACCAAAAATACGTGTCTTCTCAATTTTTTGTTGTGGCGTTGTCATGGGCATAAAAATCACACCTTTACGTTTAAAATAACGACAAACAAAAGAAACCCCTTGTGCGTGATTCCCTGCTGAAGCACACACAAATGCCGAATCTGAAGATATACTGCTCAGCATTTCTGAAACAAAATTGAAAGCACCACGAATCTTATAAGACCGTACTGGTGTTAAATCTTCACGCTTCAAATAAATTTCTGCATCATATTTTTGGCTTAGAAAATCATTTCTTTGAAGGGGAGTTTCAGCAAACACGTGATGCAATCCCGCCATAGCTTTTGTAACGTCTTGAATAAATTTACTCATAACAGTGATCATTTCATACTTTGTTTATATTATACAGGCTTTTTCTAGCGATAAAGAAAACCATTGTCAGTCAAAATTTCACGAAAAAAATGAATTCTTTTTCTTTTGTTATTAATTCTTGATTCAATAAAAGATATAGCTTATGAGAGAACTCTCATTGCGGACGTGATGAAAACGGTAAACATAGCAGACTTAAAATCTGCCGGTCGAAGACCTTGCGGGTTCAAGTCCCGCCGTCCGCACCAGAACATTTAGATTTTCCCTTATTTTTCAGTAAGTTATTGAAAATAAAAAAATTAAAAGGTTTTCTAAACCACCTTTTGAAACCTCATCATAAGGATATAAAATGAAACTGTAATAATGCGAAAAGAGAATCTCCCCTTCTCTGCAAATAAATATTCAGGCCATACTTTATGAATTAAAGAAATTTAATTCTTAATAATTAAGAATCTGAGTAACACTTCTTTACCCCCTCTCCTCATTACTCAAAACCAAAGAGATCTATTTCTTTATCATGAAACAGCATTTACTATGCATAAAATTTCAAAAGATAAAGGTCCTATTTAAAGATAGGACCTCTTGACTGGAGCTTCTTGATTTCCACAAAAACTAGAATTTATAAGCTATTCCTGCACGAAAGTCATTCGTCTTATACTTAACTTCAATCTCATCTTTAAATTTCTTTTTACCAAAATCCGAGTAACGATATTCTGCACGTACAACAAGATTATCTGTCATCGCAAAATCAATACCACCACCAAGCGTATAACCCATCATCGTTTTTGTAGCATCATGTGTCTTACTGAAGGGCTCCTCTCCTGTAATAACTGTCGATAAAATATCTTCAAACTGTCCATAAGCGACACCACCAGCAATATAAGGCATTACCCGACCAGCAGAAAACCCAAAACGTACCCGTGTAGCACCCGTCCATTTTTGTTTTAAAGTATGATTAAAAGTTAAACTATTTTTCTCTTCTTTATCCTCTGGATCAGATCGAAGAACACCTCTCCCAGATCCACTGGAAAATTTAGCCTTTTTTTCTTTTCCATCTTCTGTACCTTCAGTATCAGTACCCGATCCACTAGACTCAGTTCCTTCAGTACCCGATCCACCAGCACCTGATTTATCAGCTTGAAATTTCGTTTTTGTATCCTTTTTTTCCGTTAAAATGATATCCGTATCAAGTCCAACAACCAAATTATTACCAACATCAAAATTAATACCTGCATATAAACCACCTACAAACCCAGAAAGGTCAGGCATATACTGTTTTTCAACGGGGACCCATGGCTTACTTTTACTCTCCTCATCCGGATAGAGAGGAATATTAACATCACGCGTTGTTGCAGAAGCTTTACTTGAAAAGCCACCAATTTGACCTCCGAAATAAAAACCTGCCCAAGAAAAAGGTGACGAAGAAACAATTTCTGAAGCAACATGTACTGGATGTACAGGCTCTTCTCGCGCCACCACATCGGCAGACTGTACTATAGAAGGTGAAATAAAAGAAAAAACAGATGCTGTTAGAAATTTTGTATTCATAAAATTATACCCCATTGCTAAATTTAAATATAATCAAAATTTACATTTAGAAAAACAAAGTTTTATAAAATTTATACCAAAAAATCACATGTACTCCTTTATAGTTACATTTAAAATAATAACCATATAAATACATCATTACATCAAAATTTAAGTTTGGCAAATAAATTTTAATAAATTTAAATATATTATATTTAAATAATTAATATAACAAATATTTAATAAAAAAATCTATTATATATTTTAAAATAAAAAACATAAAACATTTTGCATTAAAAATATCTCACTAAAAAACACAAAAAGAATATTTTGATATCTTTTTTAATGAGATAAATTATTAAAATTGCTTAAAATGATGTAATAATTTTTATAAAATAAATATTTAAAAACTATTATAAATATAAATCAATATTTTATATTTATAATAAATACTATAGATTATCTATTATAATTATTAAATAACACCTATCTTACACAAAATCATCGCCTTTTTCTATCACTTTTCAAAAGGTAAGATGGTGAGCATATGCAAGTTTATTATCCTTCTAAAACTTGTCTCCAAAAAAGTTTTTAATCTTTTTATTTAAAAATTGCCCTTCCCCTACTAATTTCTATATTATCATCTGCCTTTATTACAAAACGGTCTTTATTAGGAAAAGTGATAAAGCATCCTTTCATACAAATTGTAACTGTTTGCTGAGAACTCAACGATATATTTAAAGGTATACTCCCTTCAACAATGATAAGAGATTGCACTTTTGCATCAGTATTTTTCACCGTTGCTGCAAAAGTTGTCATGGCAAAACTATCCCATAGCACAGCTGCTATAAAAACATGAATATATTTTAGCATTCTAGGATTCCTTCCTCAACAAAACGCTTATATAATACAAAGCGAAGAACATTTGTGACTTTAGTTGGTGAAGTAATATTAGGAACATAAATAGCTAAATTAAATGAAAATTTTTTACTATCAAATGCAGTAAAACTCACCTGTGGAGCTGGGTTTTTTAAAACTCCTTCTGTTGTAGAAGCAATCTCTAGCAAAATTTCAACAACACGCTCTGGAGCAATATTGGCAGAAACGGCAACGGGAATATCAATTCGCCCCATTTTACTCTGCCTAGTCCAATTACTAACATTGTTATTAATCAAACTTGAATTAGGAATAATAATCGTTTTACGCTGCAATGTTTCAAGTTCCGTCGCGCGCACACTGATACGTTTAACAATACCACCCACAGATCCAGATTCCACATAATCTCCGATTTTAAATGGTCTTCCGATCAGAATAATAAGTCCAGATACAAAATTTTGCACAATATTTTGCAATCCAAACCCAATACCAAGCGATAGCCCACCAGCAATAAGCGCAAAATTTTTAAGATCAAAACCGGCCATTGATATTCCTATCAAAGCCGACACGACAATACCACTATAACCGATGACTGTTTTGATAGAATTACGAACTCCAGAATCAAATTCCCCATGCTCTAATACAGTTCCATCTAACCAACCGATAATTTGTCGGATGAGAAACCAACAAATAAAGAAAGCAACAATTCCAGTTACAAGAGAAGTTAAAGAAATGAATACATTTCCAATTTGAAAGCCCGTCATTAACTGCCAGAACACCGCATTTAAATCAGAATATGAAAATCCGAATTGTACAGCAATTGGCATTGCACAAAATACAACGACGACCAAACTGAGAAAAATACTCAAAATTCCCCCCAATTGATTCATTGTTTTCTCATCTAAATGCAGCCGATGCATCAGAGTATGACCAAGGCTTGTTTTCATAAATTGTCCTTTAGTTCCAAGTGCTTGAGCACTTTGTATTCCCAAATACATGAGAACTAAAAACGCTCCACCAATTATGATCTGCTGCACAATAAAACGTGCTAGGCCAACATAACCCAAACAATTCATGACAATCAGCAATATTCCCAACACAATGAGAGGAATACGTATATAAAATGGCCAAAAACGTGGCTCTTCTTTCCCTTGAGCGATCCCACGTCTAATGCGTAAAGGTATAAATGAGATAATAAACAGCAATATCGCGACAAGAAAAACAGTAATAAAACTTTTCGCAATCGTCAAAGAAAGAGAGGCGGAAATAATTTGATAAATACTATCGAAAACAGCATCAAATGCCAAAACTCCACCTAAAAAAGTAACTAAAACCACCAGTTGATATGCTGCAGACGGTATAATATTGAAAAGATTCGCGCGGATCTTATTCGATTCTAAAAGAACAACTGCTAAGCGATTGATTAAAAAAACGAATACGATTTGATATCCTATCGTCTCAAATACCGTTGTGAGTTTTCCTGGATCCAAACCAAAACTATCGAACAAAAATAATATAAGATAGACACAAACAACACATATAAGTGAAGGAAGAAGAACTGAAATAAAAGCAACCAATAAGCGTTGTAAATAAGATATTTCTTCATTACTCTTCATCAAATGACAGCGCACATGCGCCAGAATTTTGCGAGAAAAATAAAAAAGCCCTAAAGCAATAAAAAGTGGAATCAAAAAACAAAGAAACAGATCTAACAATTTGAAATAAAATACAAAATTCCACCATGAACTCAACAACAAAAGAAAATCAGATGCAGCCTCTTTGGTTTTTTGGGCAAGATGTTTGACCATAGGCATTGAAAACTCAAGCCTATGTGTAAGTGTGCGTTTAAAAAGCTCTCGAGATTGAGAAATAGCAAGTTCAACTATTCTATTTGTAGCCAAAAAGATTGCTTCAAATCGAAGAACTATACTATTAATTTCAGCTTTTTTCTCCATCAATTGAGAGCGCTCATCCACTGTTTTTTTCAAATCATCATGAAGCTCCTCCAATTGATCAAGAAGTGCATTAATATCATTAAGAGGAGCACGCAAAACAAAGGCTGCTTCTAGGGCACGTTTACTGATATCTTGTGCGCGTAACCGCAGCTCCACCAAAGCCCGTTCATCCTCTAATTTATTTTCAAATTCTTTTTGTAAAGTTTCTGTATTTTGTTCAAGAGTCTTAATAAGATGCTGTTGTTGTTGAATAATTTCATCAATGGAATAAGAAGTATCTCCTTGTCCAATGATCGCATTTTGCGATTCAAAGCTCCCCCCTGCACAACAACTGAATGCAACAATGAATCCAAAAATAAAGAAAAGGACGCGTAATTTTTTTCTAAAAAATGAATACATGTCTGCCTTAGATGTATAAAGAGGAATCTATACCCCTCCTAAAAATATGGCATAGAATAAATATTTTCAACTTTTATAGAATAAGCTTATAAAAGCTTTTCCTTCTCCCATAATACTGATAATAAAGAAAAAGGATAACGATAGGCTTATGAAGCTTAAGAAGATAACGGAGGCATTCTAACATGCTCTTTTTGCACTTTTATTGCAAAAAAGAAAATTTTCTCTCTTTTACGACCTGGCTGCTCCTGTCCAGCTTTAGCGTATTATTGACGAGCAACCTAGAAAAGCTAGTTTGTTTAAGCAAGCAATCCCAAGCAAATAACATAGTGAGAACGAACACACTTGATCCACAAAACGAATGTATTCACTTGAATGTTACAACAACCGAAAACAAAAAGTTTGTAACACTTTATAGAAATTCCATTCTACCTATAAATATTATTCAGAATATTCTAGTATTGAATCTCTTTTTAATAACGAGCATAATTTTTTGTAGACAATTTAGGCATATTCAAATGCAATATTTTGCCAATAAACGTGCTCCCCCCTTTTGCTTGAATTATGCAACGATCTTCTGATATCGTTTTTGTCTTCCATTTTTATAACTATTAGATTGCCTATTAGCGGAATATATCATGCGTACACCTAGTTGGTTAACCACTTTTTATTGTTTGATTCTTTTAAGCAGCATTTATGTTGCCTTGCCTAATTTATTTTCGCAAGAACAGGTTAAAAGTTCAAAATTCTTACCTGACACCCGTGTAGCTCTTGGTCTTGATCTTCAAGGAGGCTCTTCTCTCCTGCTCGAGGTTGATAGCAAAACATTAAAACGTGATCAATTACACACCGTTTTAAGCAATGTGCGCAATGCGTTGCGTGAAAAACAAATCCGTACCTCAAGTGTTCGTATCATCGAAGATAGCGTTGTTGCCCTTATTTCTGATGCATCACAAACTGAAAAAGCTCTCTCAGCCTTAAAAACATTAATAACCCCCATACACAGTAGTTTTGGGACAACAGAACATAACATCACCATTAGTGCTCAAAATGAAATACTCCGTGTCACGTTAACGGAAGCCGGTATAAAAGATCGTGTAAGCAACGCCATTGAACAAAGTTTAGAAATCATCCGTCGCCGTATCGATCAAGTTGGTGTTTCAGAACCAGCGATCCAAAAGGTTGGAAATGATCGTATTATGGTCCAATTGCCCGGCTTACAAGATCCAAAACAACTGCGAGATCTTTTAGGCACGACCGCTAAGATGAGTTTTCACCTTGTTCCCTCTAATGTGGATCTCAATAATCCCCCTATAGGTGTTTCCATTCTTCCTGGATATACTGATGAAACACAACATTATGCAATTTATGATCAAATTGCCTTAGATGGAAATGTTCTTAAAGATGCCCGCGCTGGTTTTGACCCGCAAATACCAGGACGTTCTATTATTTCATTTACACTAGATTCTGCTGGTGCAAAAATATTTGCCGATATAACACGACAAAATATTAATCGTCCTTTTGCTATCGTTCTTGATAACAAAGTTTTGACCGCTCCTACCATCAATAGTGTCATCCCTAACGGACAAGGGCAAATTACAGGAAACTTTGATCCAAAAGAAGCCTCAACTCTGGCTGCTTTGCTCCGCGCTGGTTCCCTGCCTGCCCCCCTCACCGTAATTGAAGAGAGAACTGTAGGTCCCAATCTTGGTGCTGACGCCATACAAATGGGGCTTTACACCGGCATAATTGGCTTTATGCTTGTTACATTTTTTATTTTTCTCCTCTACCGAATTTGGGGGCTCATTGCCAATATAGCCCTAGCACTCCACACGATTTTAACATTTGCAGCCCTCAGTCTCCTCGGTGCAACACTAACCCTGCCTGGTATTGCTGGTATTATCTTAGGCATCGGTATTGCCGTTGATGCGAATATTCTCATCAATGAACGTATCCGTGAAGAAAGTCGAAAAGGTGTGAGTGCTTTTGCAGCCCTAGATCGTGGTTTTAAACAGGCTTTTGCAACCATTGTTGATGCGAATGTCACGGCAATTATAGCGACTGTTTTACTCTTTTGGTTTGGTACCGGTCCCGTTCGTGGTTTTGCCGTAACCATGTTGCTTGGTATTATCATCTCCATGTTCACAAATATAACCATTGTACGTATCATGATGATTTGGATTGTTCGTAAATGGAAAATTAAAAAATTGCATATTTATTCTGCTTTCAACATTCTCCCCCAAAATACAACTTTCCATTTTATGAAAGCGAGATTTATTGGAATTGGCGTCTCAATTATTTTATCAATAGCTTCAGTTTTTTTGTTTTTTAAACCTGGCTTGAATTTCGGAATTGATTTTATTGGCGGTAGCCAAATGAGTATTACCACGAAAGTACCAGCAGACCTAGCAACCCTGCGTTCCAAGCTTTCTACCCTTAATATTGGTGAAATTACTCTGCAAAATATCGATAACGAAAATACCGTACTCATTCGCATGCAGAAACAAAATGGGAGCGAAGCCCAACAAACCATCGCTATTGATAAGGTTAAAACGGCTGTACAAAATATCTATCCTGATACCACATTTGATCAAATAGAAGTTGTTGGCCCTAAAATTTCAGGTGAACTTGCTACAGCTGCTTTTACTGCTGTTATTCTCGCAGCGATTGCCATGACTCTTTATATATGGTTACGCTTTGAATGGTTCTTTGCAGTTGGTGCAATTATAACGCTTATTTTAGATACTACCAAAATGATTGGTTTTTTTGCTTTATTCCAATTTGATTTCAATTTAACAGCCATCGCCGCTCTGCTAACGATTGTTGGTTATTCTATAAATGATAAGGTTGTTGTTTATGATCGCATGCGCGAAAATATACGCCTTTATAAAAAAATGCCGTTACGCGAACTGATTGATCTGTCAATTAATCAAGTTCTTATCCGTTGCTTTTTTACATCAGCCACAACAATTCTTGCTATGCTTCCTATGGCGATATGGGGTGGAAGTGCCGTTCATAATTTTGCATTGCCTATGGTTTTTGGGGTTATTATTGCAACATCATCTTCTATCTTTATTGCTGCTCCTATTTTACTCCTGCTAGGAAATTGGTGGCGTGAACGAAATAATCGTGTAAACACTAAGGAGAAATGAAAATGTCCTTTGATGCATATGATACATCATTCCTCACTTCTCGAAGAAAGAGGTATTCTCATTCATTCGCTTTTTGATCAAGAATAGTAAATAATTCATGCTCCACGATACACCACTTATCACAACCATTGTTGCCGGTTTATGTTTAGCATTTCTTTTGGGAATGATTGCTAGCCGTTTGCGGATTTCACCCCTTGTGGGCTATTTGTTAGCTGGTGTTATTGTGGGGCCCAATACAGGCGGATTTAAAATAGATTCCGTTATTATCAATCAACTTGCTGAAATTGGTATTATTTTACTCATGTTTGGTGTTGGGTTACATTTTTCCTTAAAAGACCTTTTATCTGTCAAAGCCATTGCTGTCCCCGCTGCTATTGCCCAAATGGCATTTTCTACTTTTCTAGGCTTATGCTTTGGTTTGATTATGGGTTGGGGCTTTAGCGGGAGTTTGATCTTCGGACTTGCTTTATCCATAGCAAGTACTGTTATCCTGTTACGTGCTTTACAAGAGCGTCATCTTATTGAAACAGAAAAAGGCCGCATTGCTATTGGATGGTTGATTATTGAAGATTTAGCAATGGTCCTTATACTTGTCCTCATTCCCTCCTTGGCAAGCACCCTCAACCATACAAACAAAGAAGCATTGGATCCTCTTATTCGATGGTTGGATTTAAGTATTTGGGGTGTTTTTGGTTTCACCATCCTGAAAGTCATTATATTTATCGCATTGATGCTTATCATTGGGCGGCGTGTTATACCATGGCTTTTAAAAATGAGCGCACAATCGGGATCACGCGAATTATTCCGTCTCAGCGTCTTTGCTATTGCCCTAGGTGTAGCATTTGGAGCCGCTCATTTATTTGGTGTTTCTCTTTCTCTTGGTGCTTTTTTTGCCGGCATGGTTATGAGCGAATCAGAATTAAGTCACCATGCTGCTGAAGAATCTTTACCCCTGCGCGATGCCTTTTCTGTTCTCTTTTTTGTTTCTGTAGGCATGCTATTTGATCCAGCAAAGCTCTTAACTCATTTTTTTCCTCTCTTAGCAACCTTATTCATTATCGTCATTGGAAAATCTGCTGTCGCTTTTTTCATCGTTAAAGCTTTTCGCTATTCAAACGCAACGGCTTTAACGATTGCTGCAAGCCTTGCCCAAATCGGAGAATTTTCCTTTATCCTTGCTGGTTTAAGTCTAAGCTTAGGACTTTTAAACAATGATGCCCATGATTTAATTCTTGGAGGAGCAATTTTTTCTATTTTGCTCAATCCTCTCGTTTTCATTGCCTGTAACAAAATAAAAAAACGTCTAGAAAAAATTTCTGTCTCTTCACAAAATACCCAAACAATTATTGATATTGATCCTCAAGATCCTGACCAAGATTTTTTACCAATAATGACCTTAAAAAACGACCATATCGTCATTATTGGCTATAGTCGTATTGGTCAATGTATTGCATTATCTTTAATAAATAGAGATCAACCCATAGTAATTGTGGAAGAATCAAAACGCCTCGCTGATAAAGCAATTGCCGATGGCTTTGAGGTTATTTGTGGCAATATTATTCAACAAGAAGTAATGAACGCAGCCAATATAAATCATGCACATAAAGTTGTTATTACAATGCGAAGTACCATTGAAGTCGGAGAATGTATCGTGAATATACGTGATATGCAGAAGGATATCCAGATAATCACACATGCATTATCTGACACAGAAACAGCTTATCTCATTGATTTAGGGGCTGATGTTGTAGTAACGGATGATGAAGAAATTGCCAATGGCATTATAGAGCATATAACAGAACAAAGGTCTGTGAAGAATATGCATAATCATGAAAATTGATAGAAAACATAACATGGATAAAGAAGCGTGAAAATAAAGCAATTTATATGGCCCTTAATTGGTATCTTAGCAATGCTGATATCTGTTCGGATTCTTTATATAAAGCTCTCTGCCATTTCGTTCGGAGACGTATTGGAACGCTTGAGCGATTTAAATATACAACACTGGTTATTAGCCTGTTTATGTTCTCTGCTTGCTTATGCTGCTCTTGCTGGATATGATCGTATCGCTTTGCAACATCTAGGCCATAAAATTTCTTGGATTTTTATCGCCATCTGTTCATTTACAACTTATGCTCTTTCACATAATATTGGTGCTTCAGTTTTTTCTGGTGCCGTTGTGCGTTATCGGGCCTATAAAATGAAAGGGTTAAATGGAACAGAAATCGCCATATTGGTAGGTTTTTGTTCTTTTACTTTTGTCATCGGTACAATCTTACTGTTGGGGATTGTTTTGGTTTTGCAACCCGAAATTATCACCCTCATTCATGAAGAGCTTCCTGAATGGCTAGGAACGACAGTTGGAGCAATTTTACTTAGTTGCATAGCACTTTATACGTTTGGGAGTTGGCTTCAATTGAAGCCCTTACGCTTGGGCAAGAAAATTCAGCTTTCCTATCCACAGCTAAAAATTGTTATTCAACAGCTCCTTATTAGCCCTCTAGAGCTTTTAGGCGCAGCAGGAATTATATATGCTGTTCTCCCCTACAATGCAGATATTCATTTTATTTCTGTTCTTGGTGTTTTCCTAGCATCTTTTACGATAACACTTCTCTCCAATGCACCTGCAGGAGGTGTAGGCGTTCTTGAAGCGCTCTTCATAACAGGTATGCCGAGTATAGATCCAACCGATGTTATCGCAGCACTTATTGTCTTTAGAATACTTTATTTGATTATACCACTCATCATTTCGTTATTTGTGGTCGCCATTTTTGAAGCACAACAATATTGGAAAAGAGCCCCCAAAATACCTCCTAAATAAGTAAAAGGCTATCAATGGCTTCTTTGGTGTATACCTATAAATGATAGGATCATATCGAGGTTCATGTTGCATCTGTAAATTAATATAATCATTGTTTTTATTTATCTTTTTTACCTTCGAACCTGAAACGCTTTCTTTATCTTTATAAGAGACTTATTCTAAAAAAACAGAGAAATATTTATCTATTTTTCTTCAAAGAAATTCCATAAACTTGAAAATATCTACCCGTGTAGAAAACAATCGTTTCCATAACATACAGCATGTTGATTTATAACTATAATTTATCATTATTCAAGGTGAATGAGAACCTTGAATACCGTAAGATTCTCTCATTTCAAATCTCTGCCACGTTGAATCAATCAAAACCATGTCTTTTGCATGTTATAAGCAGGAAGAACCGTGTGACGTGAAACTGTACAAGAAAGAATTAAAATACCTCTTCTAAACCATTTCAAGGACAAGAGGTATAATATTGGGACGAGTAAAGTGTGTGGTGTAGGCTTTTTCCTTCTCCCCAATTCCACTGAACCCCTTATATCTTAAAAAAGATTTCACGCAATCAATAAATTATTTATAATATAAAATAAATGGTGGGTGATGAGGGGATCGAACCCACGACCCGCTGATTAAGAGTCAGCTGCTCTACCGACTGAGCTAATCACCCATAAGCTTCCCAAAAGATAAGAATGAGCGTTTCTATAACGCTCCTAAGGGGGGATGTCTAGATATTTTATTGTTTTTTATACAGCCTCATTGTCTGTAGGGTTTAAAATATGCTATTGACCACTTGATCTTATACAAAAATAAACCCATTATAATAAGCTCTATAAATAAATATTCTGATTGTTATACAGAATCTATAATTGGAGGATTATCGAGCATAATGCCCGAGCAAAATTTAGAGGAACCTTCTTGTCATTGTCAGCGGAATGGGGCGTTGTTTTATTTTATTAATAATCATATGCGTTTAAAATCATATGTGTTTAAGCAATATTTTCTATTTTTCTCTTGAATGTAAGTTTTTTTACATTCAAAATTCATGATCCAATATGCGAATAAAAGCCCATGATTTTTTTGTCAATCGCGCGCTTTTAAGCTTTTAAAAGGTGAGAAATGATGGAATGGATCACAGATCCCCATGCGTGGTTTGGTTTAGTCACGTTGGTTTTCCTCGAAATTGTTTTAGGAATAGATAACCTTATCTTTATTGCAATTTTAGCTGAAAAATTGCCACTACATTTGCGTGATCGAGCACGCTTGATAGGTCTTACTTTAGCACTAATCATGCGGCTTTTTCTTCTTACAGTTATTGGCTGGGTTATGAGACTCGATACGGTCATTCTTTCACTTTCATCCTTTGTCTTTAGTTGGCATAGCTTTATTTTAATTGGGGGTGGAGCCTTTTTGCTAGCAAAAGGAACGTTAGAATTACATGAAAGGTTAGAAGGGGTATCTCATGAAAGAAAAACAGGCGTTGCTTATGCTGTTTTTTGGCAAGTAATTGTTCAAGTCGTGGTGTTGGATGCCGTTTTTTCACTCGATAGTATTATCACCGCAACAGGTATGATTGCAAAAGAGCAAGCAGCAGTTATGTACATTGCGGTCATTACTGCGATGGGAGTCATGATGTATGGCTCAGGCTCTCTTATGCGTTTTATTAATCGTCATCCCACCATTGTCATCCTTTGTCTTGGATTTTTGATGATGATTGGTTTTACGCTCATTGTTGAAGGGTTCGGTTTTCATATTCCCAAAGGGTATTTGTATGCTGCTATTGGTTTTTCTGTTCTCATCGAAGCTTTTAATCAAATTGGACGTCGTAACCGTGAAAAGATGATTACGACGAATGATCTACGCAGTAGAACAGCTGATGCTGTTTTAAGGCTCTTAGGAGGGGGAAATAAAGATAGTCATCTTGCTGAAACTGTAGATGTCATTGCTGAACAAGCCGCAGCTTCTGAGTTATTTAGACCAGAAGAAAAAGAGATGATTCGTGGAGTTCTCGATTTAGCAGATCGTCCTGTTCGCTCTATCATGTCGCCGCGCAATGAAATTGAGTGGTTAGATTTAAATGCTAATGAAAATGAAATGCGTGAAGAATTACAAAATGTTAAACATAGCCGTTTAATTCTTGCGCGTGAAAAAGTGGATGAGTTTGTTGGCGTCGCGTTAACAAAAGATCTTCTTTTAAATCTGGCTGAGGGTAAAAAGATTAATTGGAAAAAAGCGATGCGAGAACCGCTTGTTGTTCATGAAAACACAAGTGTTTTACGATTAATGGAACAATTACGTCATTCTTCGATTCAACTTGCAATTATTGTTGATGAGCATGGTTCTTTTGAAGGTATTGCAACACCAACTGATATTCTTGAAGCTATTGCAGGAGATTTTCCTGATGACGATGAAGAACTCATGATCGCAGAACAACTTGAAAATGGCAGCCTTCTTGTAGAGGGATATGCTGATATCCGTCGTTTAAGTGGTTATCTTGGACGAAATCTTGTTGATGAGGCAGACCGTTATACGACTCTAGCAGGCTTTATGCTTTGGCAATTTGGTCATTTGCCGAATGAAGGAGAAAGTTTTGAAACGGAAGGTTTACGCTTTAAAGTGATTGAAATGGAACGCCGAAACATATCTAAAATCCTTATTTCTCCACTTGTGTTACCAGAAAAAGCTACTTCTTTTGATCCATAAGATAAGTAAAAAGATTTTTCTTCATGATGAGAAAGTGAAAAGAATAGAAAATTGATAGCTTAATTCTATTGCCCTTACTTTATATTTTTAAAACGTGAAAGAATGAATATAAAAAAATTAAGTTATCAATGAATTTTTAGTACAAAAAAGTTTTATTGATGATTTGTGAAGAGCACTAAAAGGAAAAATGGTGCGTAAATTATATTGGTAAAATTAATCTTAAAAATGATAATTTTATACAACATATTGATGCATAATAATTATTTATTATTTCTTTATTAAAACATCCTGTCATCTTCATATCAAAAAAGCTTTTTTAAACATTAAACTACCATCATTAATGCATTCACTTAACTGATGAAGGCAAGCTTTGAGCAACACCCTATTTTCTATAAAATTTGAGATTTTTTTATATTTCTTAAGGAGCTATTCCTTATCTTTTTTTCGATAATTGGCAAAGTTATTGTATATGTAGCTAAAAAAGGAATACAAGGAAATTGCACACCTGAAGAGATTTATAAAGATCGACAGATATAATATTGAAGATAGCAAATCATATATTTATGACGAAAACAGAAGTAAAATAAAAGAGATCGTTTTGAAAGAAAACTAAGAGAGTATACGACTCAATGAATTGGAAATACACCATTCAGCATCTGCAATTTTATCAATAAATAATGAAAAAAGCTTTAGAAATTGATGCCTTATTGATCTGGCATGCAAAAATAACAGAGAAAACAGCCAAAAAATTGCGTAAATGTGAAATAGCAGTAAAATTTGGTATCGGTTATGAAGATCAAGTAAATTACGAAGAGTTTAAAAACACAGTGCTAAATTTGCGGATATCCTTTTTACTGTAGATGAAGTAGCTGACACTGCATTAACAATGATTTTGGAAGGATGCAGGCAAGTGTCCAGACATAATGATTTAGCAAAAAATATGGCAAGAAAACAATCTTAAAACATTCCGTCCAAAGCATAAAATCATTGAGTTGACCGAATTCAAAAAAAATAAGGAAAGCAACACTAGAACGCTTAAGGCCTTTTGGATTCGAGATTCTTATCTATGATCCATATATTGATGAGGAGCACGCTAAATCACTCATCTTCAAACTCTTAGAAGATATGAATACCCTTCTAGAAAAGTCTGATGTGGTATCCCTACACTGTCCTCTTACAAACAAAACAATAAGAATGATTAATTTAGAATTCCTTTAACAGATGAAGAAAAACACTATCTTAGTGAACACCGTAAAGAATAAAATCCTCAGCGATTTTGATTCCTTAAAAAAACATCCAAGCGAAAATCATGAATTTCAAGCATTCCTTGATGTTCTCCCTGTGGCCCCACTAAATGACCATCCTCTTATTAAAGCTTGGAGAGACAATACTGGCTTGTTATCCTCAAGATTGATCATTAATCCACATAATACATATTTTTACAAAACTTACAGATCTATATAAGGAAAAATATTGTTTCCATAGTAATATCTTTTCTATACAAGAAGAAAAGAAAAGCTTGAGAGTTTCCTATGATTAATAATATTTACTGCGTTGGACGTAATTATGTGGAACATGCCTATGAACTAGGTAATGTTGTTGAAGATGAACCTGTTATATTTAGCAAGCCGAACAGCTCACTCATCTTAGGAAATCAAATTAATCTTCCTAATTTTTCTGAAGAAATACATTTTGAAACTGAAATTGTGCTTAGAATCTCAAAGGATACTTTTATGGTCAATGAAAGAGAAGCTGAAGAATGTTATGATTCTGTAGCAATAGGTCTTGATCTCACAGCTAGAGATTTGCAAACAAAACTGAAAGAAAAAAAGCTTCCTTGGCTTTTATCTAAGGGATTTAAAGGCGCCGCATACGTCTCTGACTTCATAAAAAAGGAAAAAATAAACGATCCAATAACTTTTGAAATGAAGCTAAATGGCGAAACGAGGCAAGTTGGCAATACGAAAAATATGATCTTTAGCTTTGAAAAAATAATATCATTTTTAAGTCACTACATTCAACTAAGGCGTGATGATATCATCTATACAGGCACTCCAAAAGGCGTAGGAAAACTCTCTAAGTTTGATGAAATAGAACTATATCTCAAAGATACATTAATCTCAGAAATAAAGGTCAAATGAATCATCAAATACTCACCTTTTTCATCATTTCATTTTTTTAGTCATCTCACTTGACCGAGTATGGACCTTATCATTGATAAGGCAACGACAGTGGAAAAAAGAATGCATTTGCTAACATTTTAGGATTGTGTACAGCAACAATTGTGTACAGCAACATATGTGCATGGCACATTTTCCATATTAAGTGTATCAGCAATTGTTCTCAACAACAAAACGCTCTTTTTTTAGTAAAGCTCATGGGTGGCTACTATTTATTATATATGGGTGTTAAATCGATTAAATCTGGAGTTAACACCTTAAATTCAAAAGAAATAATACAAAAAAACGAAAAAAATACTGAAGGTAAAGTGAAGTTTTACCAGCTATATGGATGGTTTTATGACACAAATACTCAATCCTAAAATATCCATGTCTTATATCACGGCCTTTCCAAAATTTTTGGTGTCTGGCGGTGGTAATCAAAAAGGTTTTGAAGTTGTCACGATACATTCCTTCAACATCTTTGCATGATTTACTTTAATGACTATTTTTATATCATTCGCAAGCGTCACTTAAAAAAAGAAAAGAGTATATTAATAGTGCAACAGGAACAGTTTTATCACTATTTTCTTTTTTCATTTTCTTTGGGATAACACTTCCCTCTTTGATAAGGGCTCGCAAAGCTAACAGACTAATCTTTCCGTGATTCTGTCTTTCATTATGAATATTTCCACCTTTAACAGGTTTATACAATCACAAGTGTTTTCTTATGTTCTTTGGATAACTGAATGATGCTGCATTTCTCTCTCATAGTCTAAAGACCTTGTATATAAACAATGTGAATTTTTCGCAATATTTTATCAATATCTAAATGAAACTCTTATTCATCACTTTAAAAGAAAAGAGCTCCTTTTCACTTATGATAGTATCATAAAAATAAAAAAGTGACTTTAGAAAATCATTTAAATTTTCTATCATTAGAGACTTTTTCCTAAACTAAGATGACAACTCTATAATGCTACTTAAGAAAAAATTAAAACACTCTCTATTATGAATAACAACATACTGATTATAAATGATAATTTTTATAAAGTCATAAAAAAGGCTAACAATTTTCAGAAATAATTTCAAAAAAGAAATCTATCGAGACCTTTTTAGGAGCCATTTATCTGTTATTAAAACAATAAAAAGCACCCTCTTCAAATATCTGTTATGTTATTTTAAGAGAAAAACATCCTCTTTTTTCAAAACCATACTCTTTTCTTTATCCACACAAAATTATAAAAAATGTTTTTTTCCTTTACACCTCATTTATATCATGCTTCGATACGAAATATACTTTTTAGTGTCATTTAATCTCAAAATAATTCAAAGGGAACCCCCAAAAAATGAACTGTAAACAAAATTTAAAAGATGATCCTCAAAAGAAACTACAACGTGGCCTCGATAACCGTCACGTACAACTTATAGCTCTGGGTGGAGCTATTGGAACAGGACTCTTCATGGGGTCAGGAAAAACAATTAGTGTAGCAGGTCCTTCAATCCTTCTCGTTTATGCGATTATTGGTTGTGCTCTATACTTTGTCATGCGTGCTATGGGAGAATTATTGCTTTCTAATTCGCAATATCGATCTCTTATTGATTTTTCAACCGATATGCTAGGACCGGGAATGGCTTTTTTTGTTGGCTGGAACTATTGGCTAAGCTGGGTTGTGACTGGAGCTGCAGATATTATAGCTATCATTAACTATACGCATTTCTGGTGGCCAACACTTAATCCATGGATTGTTGTTTTTGCTTGCATTGGTTTCTTTTTAATTCTTAATCTCCTTGCGGTAAAGTTTTTTGGTGAACTTGAATTCTGGTTTGGTCTTATCAAAATCGTAGCAATTTTAGCATTAGTTATTGTTGGATTTTATATGATCGCTACAGGCTTTACCTCTCCAAATGGTACTGTTGCCTCTCTTAACCATGTATGGAATGGCGGTGATATATTTCCCAGAGGAATTACAGGTTTTTTTGCTGGATTTCAAATTGCCATTTTTTCTTTTGTTGGTATCGAAATTGCTGGAACAACGGCAGCTGAAGTCAAAGAACCTAAAAAAGTTCTCCCTAAAGCAATTAATGCAATACCAGTGCGTATTGTACTCTTTTACATCCTTTCTCTTGCTGTAATTATGTCCGTTACACCTTGGAATCAAATTGTTCCAGAAAAAAGCCCCTTTGTCTCCATGTTTTGGCTTGCAGGCATTCCAATAGCTGCTGGTTTAGTCAATTTTGTTGTTCTCACCTCGGCTGCCTCTTCAGCAAATAGTGGTATTTTTTCAACTAGCCGCATGATATACGGGCTTGCAACACAAAAAGGTGCTCCTCCAATTTTAGGAAAGCTTTCCAAATACCGTGTTCCAGCCAATGCTCTGTTCTTTTCCTGCCTATGTATTTTAGTAGGATACACAATTGCGTCATCATCTCCAAGCATCATAAGTGCTTTTACAATTGTGACAAGTATTTCAGCGATTGCATTTTTATTCGTATGGTCCGTTATTTTGATTAGCTATATTGTGTATCGTCGCAATCACCCTCATTTACATGCTGAATCCGTCTACAAAATGCCAGGTGGTACCATCATATGTGGGATTGTGTTAGTATTTTTTGCTTTCATGCTCTATTTGTTGACATTAGAACACGATACCTTCACAGCTTTAAAATACAGTATCTTCTGGTTTATTTTCTTAGGCATAATGTATTTTATGTTTATAAGAAAAAAAATTGCTCCAAAAAATAAATAAAATCTATACAAAATGTCTCAAAAAAGAGTAACTAAGGTTACTCTTTTTTTTTACTTAACCTTCTTTTGACACCTCAAAAAAAGAGGATTTCTCCTAGCACTGTTTTGTAAAAAAATCTGATCTGTTAAGGGAAATGCCGCTAACCGCTTATATGGTTCACCTCCATAAGGCTCTATGGGCAGCTTCTACCCTAAATACTGACCACACATTCTAAAAATACCTAATGTATAAAATTTTCTATGCTTTATCACTGCTCTAAACAACGATGTTGTAGGGCATAATAGGATAAGACACGAGATATTCTGTAAAGAATTTTCTATAAAATTCACCTGCATTGTTTACTAAAAAATATTTAGATTTTACCTAAAACATCCGTAAAATTTTTCTATAAAAATATTTTTTTAGTAAACTATAAATTCTTATTTTTCAAAAACTATTTTAAATATATTTTATATAATAATTACAATTATTATGAATAATAAATAAAATATTAATATG
>NZ_JAQISX010000017.1:0-47413 GCF_028618425.1 Bartonella sp. ML70XJBT | reverse complement strand
AACGCACGCATTTTTGGAGATATTAGAATTCTAGACGACGCATATATTTCCAATCAAGTAAATATTTCTGGTAATTTTGAAATTCGTGGAAAAACTCTAATGGTTCCTAGAAGTGAACACTTAGTGGACTACGTAGGACGTTTCTAACCAAACCAACCAACTTTTAACACATGCGTGCTTCACGCTACGGGTGGATTGTACGCAAATCAAGGAAATAAACCATGGAAAAGAAATATGAACTGACAGACGAAACAATCGAAGTTGGGCGCAAAACGCTCCGCCGCATTCGTGCATTGAAAGACTTTGGAGATGTAAAGGCAGATGATCTTGGCGGCTTTATAGCAAAAGAAGACAACCTATCGCATCATGGTAATTGCTGGATTGGGGGTTATGCCAAGGTTTATGATGATGCTAAGGTTTACGAAAATGCACAAGTTTACGGTGATGCACAAGTTTACGACAAATCTCGTATCTATGGCAAAGCAGAAGTTTTCGATGAACCATGCATTTACGGTCATGCAGAAGTTTACGGTGAAGCATATATTTGCGGTGAACCGCACGTTTTTGATAATGCAGAAGTTTATGGCAATGCACAAGTTTACGAAGAGGCATACATTTACGATAGGGCGCGTGTTTACGGCAATGCGCAAGTTTACGGTGATGCGCATATTTACGGTCATGCAAAAATTTACGGTGAAGCATGTGTATGTTGGGACGACTGGATTGATAGCGATAAAAGAATCTCAACTAGAAAACAAACCAGATGAGAAAATACGAACGACTAATCTTATAGTATCTCTATAAGCCGTTTCTAACCAAACCAACCAACTTTTAACACATGCGTGATTCACGCCACGGGGGAATTGCGCTTTAAATGGAGGAAATCAAGATGAATGAACTAACTACCACACAAACGGAATTAGTGGAAAAAACAAACGCTTGTGAAACCAACTCTACAGCTATGGAGCTTATTTTAGAAAGAGCTTTACAAAGTGATGTAGATCTGGATCGTCTCAAGAGCCTTCTTGAATTGCGAGAAAAGGAGATAGAACGACAAGAGCGCCAGAACTTTATCCGTGATCTTTCTGCTATGCAAATGGAATATAAAAACATCGAACAAAATGCTCTTAATACACATACTAAAAGTATCTATACAACGCTTGATAAATATATTGATGCAATCAAGGAAACTCTTGCAAAACATCACTTTGCCTTGTTTTCTCAGATCAAAGAACAGAATTCAAATGGCATAACCGTGGAAATGACTTTAAAGCATATATCTGGCAATGAAATATCAACACAAGGAACATTTCCCTTTGACGCTACAGGGAGCAAAAACAGCATACAAGCGGTTGGCTCTACAATTACCTATGCACGCAGATATCTGTTAGGCATGCTTCTTAATGTCGCAAGAAAAGAAGACGATACAGATGGAGCCACAATTCTTGCTGGTATCTCTTCTGAACAGATGAATGAAATCAAAGAATTAATGGAAAAGACACAAGCAAAGGAAAACGATATTCTTGCTTTTATAGGCGTAAAAAATCTCACACAGATGTCTTATAAACAAGCCCAAACCGTTTTGTTTGCTTTGAAAAAAAAGCAACGCTCGCAAATGAATAAAGCACAACAAGAGCAACCGGCGGTGTGAAATGGAACAAAGAACAGCAGAGTGGTTTCAAGCCCGTTTAGGTAAAGTCACCGCTTCAAACATTTATAACATACTTAGCAAAACAGCTAAGGGAACGCCTACAAGCAAATATGAAGAGTACAAAATAAAGCTTATGACGGAGCGATTAACAGAGGAAATAAGCCAATCTTATATAACGCCAGCTATGCAATGGGGCATTGACCATGAAGAAGATGCCTTGAGAGAATATGAATTCATTTATGACACAGAGGTCACAAGGTGTGGATTTGTCCAACATCCCACAATCCAAATGGCTGGTGCTAGTCCAGATGGGCTTATTGGTGAGGACGGTTTAATTGAGATTAAATGCCTACAATCACCAAACCATCTACGCTTTTTTATAGATGACACTATCAAGCCTGAATATCACGCGCAAATGCAATTCCAAATGGCTTGTACGGGACGTAAATGGTGTCATTTCATGAGCTATAATCCAAACTTTGTAGGTAAATCCACTAATTTGAGAATGAAGATCAAACGCGTCAATCGTGATGAAGAACAAATCGAACAAATCAATCAAGCGGTTGAAATCTTTTTAGGGGAAATAGAACAAGAGATGCAAAAGATTTTGGCAAAAGCTGCTTAAACCTATGGGGGTGCTTTCTCCTCCCAGCACCCCCACCCATTTACATAACATAAAAAATAGAAAGGTAATGAGATGATATTTGATGATGGTGATAGATATGTAACAACTCGTGAGTGTGCACAGCTTTTTAGTGTATCCACAACAACGATTCGCAATTGGGTGCTTCAAGGTGTATTTCCAAAGCCATATAAGCTAGGGAGAGCAGTAAGGTGGAGAAAAAAAGAGATCTTAGCCTTTACTCCAGAGAAAAATAAGGAACAAATAACAACAAATTAGATAAAATTGTATAAACTGTAATAGGTGGACTAAAAGGTGGTCTTAAAATGATTGTTTAAAGAAAAATCTATATATTTCAATGCGCTAAAGACACAAAATGGTGCCCGGAAGAGGACTCGAACCTCCACGCCTTGCGGCACAGGTACCTGAAACCTGCGCGTCTACCAATTCCGCCATCTGGGCTTATAAAAATCATCTAAGCGCATGAAGCAATTCTGTCAATAAAATTATAGAATTTATTTTCTCTGTTTAAAACGATTGAATTAAACTTTTGGAGGGCATCATGGTTTTTAAAGTTTAAGGTGTGATGATTGTCTTTGATGCAATGGTTGAATCGGGATTAAAGGTGTAAAGAATAGGAATGCCAGTCGCTAATTCTTGAGATATAATTTCCTCACTGGTAAGACCTTCAAGCGCCATAATAAGAGCACGAAGAGAATTTCCATGTGCTGCGATCAAAACAGTTTGAGAGCGCAAAATATGAGGCTGGATATGATAAAGATAATAAGGCCAAATGCGTGCACCGGTATCGCGTAGACTTTCTCCATTTGGGGGGGCAATCGTATAAGAGCGGCGCCACATTTGCACTTGCTCTTGCCCCCATTGTTGACGCACTTCATCTTTATTTAAACCAGCGAGATCTCCATAGTTACGCTCATTTAATGCAGAGCTTTTGATCACTTCTAAATTTGATTGTCCCATTTGCTCTAAAATGTGCTGAGCTGTTTTTTGGGCACGCTGTAAAGCAGATGTATATGCGATATCAAACTTTAAACCAGATTCTTTTAGTTTTTTTCCTGCTGCTATCGCTTCAGCATGACCTTTTTCTGTTAAATCAGGATCTTTCCAACCCGTAAAAAGGTTTTTGAGATTCCATTCGCTTTGTCCGTGACGGATGAGTACAAGTCTGCGTCCCATTATGAATTGCCTCTATTTTATTGATTGTTTAAAATTCATCATTTAATCCCAAGACATCGAGCATTGAATAAAGACCATTTTCATGGTTTTTTGCCCATAAAGCTGCTTTTAATGCGCCATTGGCAAAGATGGAGCGTTCTTGCGCTGTATGGGAAAGAATAATGCGCTCATGGGAACCGGCAAAAATGACATTGTGTTCTCCAATAACTGTTCCACCCCGTGAGCAAGAAAAGCCAATGGAGCCTTTTTCGCGTTTCCTTATATGGCCATTGCGTTCGTTGACACGTACATCTTGCAGCATGACATTTCGACCTTCAGCTGCTGCTTGTCCAAGAAGAAGGGCTGTTCCAGAAGGGGCATCAACTTTGTTCGCATGATGCATTTCGTAAATTTCAATATCAAAATCATTGGCTTCTAATGCTTTGGCAGCTTTCTTTACAAGGTTGGCTAAGAGATTTATTCCAAGGCTCATATTTCCGGATTTGACAATTGTTGTATGTTTCGCAAACTCTGCAATTTTTTCTTCTTCTGTTTTGCTAAATCCTGTGGTGCCTATAATATGGACAAGTTTTCTTTGAGCAGCATAGTGAGCATAAAGAATACTCGCTTGGGGTTGTGAAAAATCTACAATTCCTTCTGTGTTTGAAAAAGCTTTTTCGGGATCATCCGTGATGCAAACCCCAAGAGAATCTGAACCAATTAAGGTAGAGGCATCTTCTCCTACAAAAGGTGAGCCTTTGCGTACAAGAACAGCACAAAGCTCTACATCTTTTCTAAGCCCTGTTGCTGTAATGAGTTCACGTCCCATTCTTCCATTTGCACCAACAACTGTAAGGCGCATTTTTATCTCCTTATGATACTTTACTATCCCGTAGTATAGGCAAATTCTTGACTTCTTTCCAACCGTTCTTTTTCTTTATAGGAAAAAATTTTTTCCTACTTTAATTTATCCTTTTGTGCTGTAAAATTCTATCGTTTAGGGAAAGTGGTATAAGATTTATAAATTTACAGAGAGATATTTTTTTGTTAGATCATGTGATGAATTAGAGTAAAGCTTGCTTGAAAAGCTTAAGAGTGGGTTTTCATTGCTTGATGCTTTTATTTTTCTCGTTCTTTTATGGGGCACGTTCTTCATGTAAAATAGAATATTTCAAACAAAATATACTTAACTTATACGCTTGTCTTAAAGAAATAGGATCTCAATGCTCTTAAAGCTCGTTTTATGATGGTGCGCTTGAAGGGTATAACGAGAAAATCTCCATGAATAATAAAATCTATTCTATACTGCTACGTTTCATAAAAGCGCAAATTGGCACCATCATACGCTTTGCTAGCCTTTGGACCTTGAAATGTTCATAGGTATTTTTATTCTTTTCTGAGATAATTTTTTTACACACCAATCCCGCTTATCACGCATAAGAAACATATTTGAAGTTTATGATGCAATTTTAAAATTTATCATTTTAAATCAAAATGTTATCTATCAATAAAAACACATAAAAGGAGGGAAAGCAGGAAGATGTCTGAGAAGTTGGATTGTTGACATACAGGCGTTGGTTTGACTCTTTATCTTTTAGGAAAGCGAGTTGGCAAAAATTGTTATTTTGTAAAAACACATGATAACGCCTTTTTATTAAGAGTAAGCCGTTATGTATGGGAGTGTGTTTTTTCATAGATTGGGAAGAATGGGGGTAACCTAAGCATTAAGTATTGTTTTTTATTGTCCTCACTTTCTAATGGTGCTGCAGCTCTTGTCTTTAAAGAGAGACTTTATACCCTTTTGTGAAATATTTTTATCTCTATACTGATCTTTTTGTAAAAATGATTTTGAGGGTGCATGATAAGAGAGCTTGAAATAAAAGAGTATGAAGGAGTCTTATTTTCTCTTCAATAAGATTATGAATCAATCTATTCTTGTATTTTTTATAGGCTGGCATAAAAATTTATAAACGGAGAAGTCTTCTTTAGATAAAATTTATTTTTACTTGTGTTTGTGAGAGAAGACTAGAAATCAAGGTCCGCATAGTGAGTACTTGCAACAATTCCGCGAACACGATCTGTTAAAAGAGAACGAAAAGAAGGCCGTGATTTAATCCGCATGTACCAGTCTTTGGCAGCAGGGGATTGTTCCCAGTCAATTTCCCCTAGAAAGTCAAGGACAGAAACAGCGGCGGCGGCTGCTAGATCAGCATAGGACAAGGAAGAACCCACTAAGCTATCACGAGAGGCACAGAGCCAGTTGAGATAGTTCATATGGGGTGGAATATTGGCCCGTGCATTGCGTAAAATTTGTGAATTGGGAGCGCCACCGCCAATGGCGAGGGGCATTTCACGTTTATGAATTCGTTCTCGTACAATATGGCGCGTTGCTTCATTTTCAAATTTATTTAAAAACCAGTCATTAAGACGTCGTACTTCCGCACGATCTAAAGGATTTTCCGGAAAGAGTTTATTTTCTTGTCGTAAACTTCCATGGGTCTCATCTAAATATTCATAGATAACAAAGGGACCTGATAACGGAACTTCGTGTTCATCGAGAAAAACAGGAACATGACCGGCGGGATTGAGAGCAAGAAATTCGTGTCTTCGCGCCCATTCATATTCTTCAATCAGTTGAGTAGTTACACCATATTCCCCAAGAATGAGGCGTATGAAGCGCGAAGCAGTAGAGAGAGGAGAGTGAAAAAGTGTCAGCATAATTTACACAACTAAGTAGAGTGGATAAGAATTCTTTCAAGTCATCCTTTTTATAAAGATGCTTGATGAGAAGTACAAGATCATTAGCAGCCGCTAGCAATTATGCTTAATAAATTGTTAATAATATGAATACCTTCTCTTATGCAATAGTTTGCAAAATAGCAGCACGTAATTCTTCCAAACCGTATGCTTTTTCTGAAGAAGTTGCAAGGATCTCAGGATAGGCTGCTGGACGTTTGAGAAGTTTTGTGTGTGTGATCATCATTAATTTTTCTAAAGTATTTGATTTTATTTTATCGCTTTTTGTCAAAACAATTTGGTAAGAAACGGCTGCCTTATCAAGGAGAGCAAGAACGTCTTCATCATTATTTTTGATTCCGTGTCGTGAATCAATCAAGAGATACACACGCTTTAGTGTTGTACGTCCCCGTAAATAGCTAAAAATCAAATTTGTCCAAGCATCAACCAGATTTTTAGGAGCAGCAGCAAAACCATAACCTGGCATATCTACCAATGCGAAAGGGGGAAGGTCTCCTTGTTGTCCACTGAAGCCATCGGGGACAAAATAATTAAGTTCTTGTGTGCGTCCTGGTGTATTTGAGGTTCGTGCTAAGGCTTTTTGCTGGACAAGTGCGTTGATTAGAGATGATTTTCCAACATTGGAACGTCCTGCAAATGCGATTTCTGGTGGCCCTTCAGGGGGAAGAAAACGTATTGCGGGGACACCACGAATAAAAACCCAATTGCGAGAAAAAATTCCAGAAAGGGAAGTATCTCTTGTCATTCTTGCACTTCTTTTGGGGCCTGCACTTCTTTTTTAGGTGTTTTTTTCCACATGGCTTTCAAGTTATCAAAAAGCTCAATTTTAACTCCTTGGCGTTTCATCATGATACCTTGCTGAATAATTGACAATATATTGTTCCATGCCCAATAGATGACAAGACCAACAGGGAAGGAGGCGAGCATAAAAGTAAAGACAACAGGCATCCACGTGAAGATCATCGCTTGAGTCTGGTCTTGAGGAGCGGGATTCATACGCATTTGTAGAAACATCGTTATTCCCATAATCAAAGGCCATGCACCAATCATAAGAAATGCTGGCGTTGTATATGGCAAGAGACCAAACAAGTTGAAAAGAGACGTTGGATCGGGGGCCGCTAAATCTTGAATCCAGCCAAAGAAAGGAGCATGGCGCATTTCAATGGTGATATAGAGAACTTTATAAAGAGCAAAGAATATTGGAAACTGAACCAACATCGGCCAACAACCAGCAAGAGGATTTATTTTTTCGGTTTTATACAGTTCTATGATTGCTTGCTGTTGTTTGGTTCGATCATCGGGATATTTTTCTTTTATTTCTAGTAATCGCGGTTGTAGAAGTTTCATACGCGCCATGGATTTATAAGATTTATTGGCGAGAGGGAAAAGAAGTGTTTTTAAAAGCACTGTGACCAGAAGGATGGCAATACCAAAATTTCCTGTTTGCTTATAAAGAATATCAATGAGGGCAAACATGGGTTTTGTGATGAAATCAAACCAACCCCAATCAATTAAGAGAGCAAACTTGTTGATTTTTAGGTCATTTTGGTAGTGATTAATGATTTCAACTTGTTTTGCACCAGCAAAAAGATGATTTGTAACGGTTTTTGTTTCATTGGGGCCAATCGTTAAAGGCGATCCTAGCAAGTCAGATTGATAATGCGTTTGCAAACGATCAAAATAAATAAAACGGCTTGTATATTCTTTATTTTGCGGGGGAATAACCGCTACAGCCCAATATTTATCAGTAATACCAATCCAGCCTCCTGTTACTTTGGAAAAAGTCATGCTCTTTTGTCCATTATCAGGATTTGGATCAAGCTCTGCTAAGGTTTTATATTTTTCAGTTTTGAGCGAATCTCCAGCAATACCGATCATCCCCTCATGAAGCAAATAGGTGGCATTTGTATGTTCTGGTGGTGCTGCACGTGCAACGCGGGCATAGGATGAGAGATAAATCGGTTGATCACTTTCATTACTGATAGAATCCTCAATGGTAAACATGTAATGATCATCAACAGAAAGGGTACGGCGGAAGATTTGCCCCTGTCCGTTATTATAAATTAAAGTGATGGGTGTTGAAGGGGTCAGGGTTGTATTGTTCCCCTCTATTTGCCACTGTGTATCGGATTGTGGTAAAGCTTTTGCTGGCAAAGATGCACTTGTAAAACCAAATTCAGCCAAGTAGGTCGTTTTAAACCCTTTAGGATTTAGTAAATCGATTTCCGGTGATTTTTTATCGACGGTTACACGATATCTCTTAAGGAGAAGATCATCAAATTGTGCACCAACAAGATTAATAGAGCCTTCCAATTCATTGGTTTTGATCGCGACACGCTCTGTTTTGGCTAATACAGCTTTCCGGACTTCAGGAGTCATTGGGTGCTCGATGATCGATGTTGCTTGATGCGTTGAGGAATCGTCAGAAAAATTCGTCGTGGGAGTAGAAAGGGCTGACTGTTGTTTTGACAATTGCTGTTGTTGTGCGATGACTTGTTGTTTTTGTAACTTTGCTTGTTTGGGAGCAACATGAAGAAATTGCCATGCGATGAGCACTACGAAAGATAAGCCAATAGCGATAAAGAAATTGCGGTTATATTCCATTCGTATTCCCTTGTTGTCGTTGCTGATATTTTGTTTTTGGTTTTATTCGCCGATTTAATTCACTAATCAAAGATGTGAAAGGCGCATGTAATGCATCACGATACGCTACAATGACATAGTCAGTTCCTGCTTCCATGTGGTTTGTTACACCAACTCTCACCGCTTCACGCAAGCGCCTTTTGATACGATTACGCTTTACAGCATTACCGTTTTTACGGGTAACAGTGAAGCCTACACGCGCAACAAGAGAAGATTTTCTTTCTGTTGTTTGTTCACGAGATTTAACTTCGAGTAAAAATAAAGGACCACGTCGTTTCTCTCCTGTACGGACAGCCAAAAAATCTGCTCTTTTGCGAATACGGCAGGGATGTTTTTTCTTCATAAAAGAACATTTCGCAATTTCACTAAATGCTTGGTTGACCAAGCAGTAGAGGTTCATAACAAAAGTTTCACAACGAAGAAATAATGAGCAATCCTCAACGGTTGTGAAAATTTAAATGGTTAAGCAGAGAGCCGCTTACGTCCACGAGCACGTCTTGCAGCAATAACTTTACGTCCTCCAGCTGTTGCCATGCGTGCACGAAATCCATGGCGGCGTTTACGGACAAGTTTAGATGGTTGGTACGTACGTTTCATTTATTTAAATACCGCGGAGTGCGGCCCTTCTTAATCTTCGTTTTATGAGCTGTATCTTCATTTTATGAGCAGTTCTGCGCGTGATGAACAATTTTATCCTATCAGACAGCTGTTAACTCATAAGAAAAAATATGAAAAAAGTCAATCTCAGATTGTTTTTCTCTCACTTGAAAAAATATAAAACACCTTATAACTATTTGTGACACTTTGTTTATGATACTTTAAAAATGTAAGAAAATAGCGATTGAGTCTAAAAAAATAAATCACAAGGGTGTTAAAGACTTACAAGGAAACATAACAGATTGAAGCATAACAGATTATTGTATGCTTAATTTTAAAATACTTTAATATTAGAGTTTTTCTCAAGTTTTTTGTTTTGTAAAATCCTTATTAGAATATTTATTAAAGTGTTGGCGTACAGACGTGGTTGATAGTCTTTTAATAGCAGATTTTATGTCTGAGTTTCTTTATTTAAGGGTGGTTTTGTATTTTTAAAGAGATAAAATATAAGTCATTTATACTTTATAACTCTTAAATTAAAGTCGTAAATGTTAAGTGATGAACCTGTCAGTATTTTTCGTTCTTATGCTTGTATTTATTGGTATTTTATAGAGAGGAAAGAGCGTGGATCCTATCACAAGTGAGGTTGTCCGTAACGTGCTACGTAAAATTAAAGGACCAGATCTTGAAAGAGATATTGTATCGTTAGGGCTTCTTTCAGAAATATTAATTGCTAATGGCAAGGTTTTCTTTTCCATTACAGTTCCTGATGGACGTGTGCAAGAATGGGAATCATTGCGCCGTTCTGCGGAAGAGCTGGTGTGTGCTTTGGAGGGGGTCCAATCTGTTGTTGTTACGCTTACAGCAGAAAAAACAACAAAGGGAGTACCTCGACGCAGAGCGAATCTCTTGCCCGTGAAAATGCCTATAGAAGGTGTACGTCATGTTATTGCTGTTGCTTCTGGAAAAGGGGGGGTGGGAAAATCGACGATGGCGATCAATATCGCCTTAGCTTTACAAGATTCAGGTTTCAAAACAGGGGTGATGGATGCAGATATCTATGGTCCATCTTTGCCACGTTTGACAGGACTTGTTAATCAAAAACCAATGCTCATGGGAGAAAAAAAGATTCAACCTCTTGAAAAATTTGATCTTAAATTAATGTCGATGGGATTTTTGGTTGAGGAAGAAAAACCGGTGGTATGGCGTGGTCCTATGGTTATGGCTGCTGTAACACAATTGTTACGAGATGTTGTATGGGGTCCTTTGGATGTTTTAGTCGTCGATATGCCGCCGGGTACAGGGGATGCACAATTAACGCTTGCACAGCAGATACAATTAACGGGTGCACTGGTTGTTTCTACGCCGCAGGATCTTGCTTTAGTTGATGCCCGTAAAGCGATAGAAATGTTCATGAAAGTCAATGTTCCTATTTTAGGACTGATTGAGAATATGAGTTATTTTATTGCTCCTGATACAGGAAAACGCTACGATATTTTTGGTCATGGTGGAGCGCGGGGAGAGGCGGAACGTCGAGAGGTCCCGTTCTTAGCAGAAATACCGCTTGATGCAGCTTTACGATTTTCTTCAGATGAGGGGATGCCTATTTTTGTTACTCAGCCTGATGGCGAGCATGCTCAACTGTATCGTACAATTGTTGATCAAATAAAAAATAAACTCTTTTGAACGTATGTTTGTTTAAGAGAGTTTGCTAAAACACAATGATGAAAGACATCAAAATAGTTGCTCCTTTGTAAGAAAAATATGAATTCTAATCGGAGAAAATAATTTTCTATCATCATCTTTTTATTCGGTTTTGCTGCGTTCAAAAGCATAGAAAGAAAGATCTTTAAAAAAGTGGAGATGACGCATTCTTTCACGTTTTTTCATTTTTCTTGGTTTTTATCGGGATATGCTTTTTATGTAACAACAAAATTCTCAAGAATATATTTGTGTTTCTTATGCAAGGTTTGTTTTAAAGAGAATATTCCTCAAGGCGACTTAACCGTCTCACGAGAGGGTTTGTGAATGGTATAACGTAAAAACTTTTGTGAAGTGTACAGATCTCATACCATTTTTACTTCAATAAAAGAGATAAGCCATATCCATTATGTTTTTTGCTCTCTCAAAGTTTTTTTCGATTTTTGCATAAAGTTAGAAAGCCTATTTACGTCTTCTTAAACGATTTTATCTCAATGTTGTTTCTTCTTTTAATAGACAAACAAACATTTTTTATTTCATGATAAGAAAAAGTAAAATGGGAAAGATTTTGTCAGTATTTTCATTCAAATGTTAAAGGATGAATGATCTTTCTATAAGCGATTTTGTACTATAAAAATATCTTGAAAAGTAGTCAAAAGATTTATTTCTATTCATGTCTATTAAAGAGATGGTGAAATTAAAGAAAAGGTATTTTAAAAGCCCGTTTGTCCTGCTCTTGAAAGATCTATAGCAGACAATTTTATCAATTCATGTTTAAAAACTCTAAATCTATCGACCATAATTCCCTCTTAATTGAGATGAGAAAAAATGTTGGTCAAGTCTTTTTAGAAGCGTTCATTTTTTGTAAAGTTGCCTCAAGAGCTGTTGTTAAAGCTCTTCCTCCCCCTTGATGAGAAAAATAATTTGACAAAAATTCATTTGTCCCCCCCTTTGTTGAAAACTCTTTTTCAAGCAGTGCAAAATTAAGAGGGGCAGAGCGATCCGTTGCTATAATTTTACGCATTTCGTCCGTAAGATTTCCAAACATCATGGTAAGAAACTCTGCTGATTGCTGTTTTTTTAACCCTTGTGTTATAAACCATTGATGCGCTGTTTCTATAAAATTAAAATATACGCCCATCAGAGAGCCCGCTGTCATAAAAAGATTAAACTGTTCTTCCTTCTCTAGTACCAATGTGCCCCCCAATGTATCAAATAAGGTGCGTAAAAAAGGGTGATCGGGATAAATGGGTGTCAAATTTTTGCACTCTGCGACAAAAGGTAACGGAACAGCACGATAAACTTTATGGTTAATCCACGCTTCCACTTCTGCTGCTTTTGCCATAGCGAGAACGGAAATAACCAGTTGTTCTGGACGAAAACGAAGAGAGCGCAAAATTCCTTCTGCAATTTGGTTTGGTAAACAAAGAAAAACACACTCACTCACATCGAGCAAAGCTTGGTTATTTTTAGCAATCATGACCTTATCATAAGTATGTGAAAGACGCTCTGCTGTTTGTGCATTGCGCGGTGAAACAATAATGGAAGAAACATTAAAGGCGCTTGTCATGAGGCCATTGATCATTGAAGCACTGATTGTACCTGTTCCCAAAAAGCCAAGTTTCATTTTTATTCCTCAGTTTTACCTTTTAAAAGGAATCTCAATCAACAGCTGAGATGTTTTAACTAACATAAATGCTAATTGAAGAAGCAACGCAGAGCATTGCAAGAATAATCAACCCCAAATAGATTTTTGGCTTGTCAAACAGAACGGCAAAAGCAGAAAACCAACCCACAACAGCTGCAGCTAATGCAAATAAAAAACCTGGTTTATTCATCAGCACAATATGCATTGCCATTAAACCACCAATAATCAGCGCTCCAAAAACAATGAGCAAACCTGTTGCAAACTTTTCATAATCATCCATATTTCATTTCACTCCTTATAGCGCTCAAACGGTTATAGACTTTTTAACGCATATACACATAAAGGAGAAATGTTTTTTATTGAGTATGGTTAAAACGTAGCTCGCCTCTTATTGATTAGAGGTAAAAAATGCCGGAATATGCTGTGGCAAATGCCAAGGTAAAATTGCTATCAAATCAAAGCGTACAGATAAAAGGGCATAATCTTTTTGTCGTGCGAGCCAAATATCGGCTGCTGCCTCAATTCGCTTTTCATTCATTCGGGAAACTGCTTCCATTGCTTCTGCCAACGTTGAACGTGCTTTAACTTCAACAATTAACACAAGATTTCCACGTCGTGCAATTAAATCAATTTCCCCACATTTTGTTTTAAAACGCATTTCGGCTATGTGAAATCCTTTGAAACGCAACCACCAAGCAGCTAACTTTTCTGCACGAACTCCCCGATAAAAAGATCTTTGTCTTTGTTTTTTTTGTATGGTCTTACGCATTATTTTACATATTTTTTAGAAAAATTAACCGCTGAAAAAGTTTCTGCTTTTTAAACCCAGTTTTTTTTGCAACCAAAGCTGCGGCTTGAGCCGTGGAATGCGTTTGTACGTGTTCTAATAACATTTCATCAACTTCTTGATCACTTATTACATTTAAAGAAGAAGATGATGATTCTCCAACAAGTACGACAATTTCTCCACGAATCTGTGTCTGTTTTTTATAACTTTCCAACAAACTTCCCAAATTAGAAACGTCTATAGTTTCAAACTTTTTTGTTAATTCACGACAAATGGCTGCAGGTCGATCCGCCGAAAAAAGAGAGACCATATCTTGTAAAGTTTCAATAAGTCGATGCGGTGATTCATAAAAAATCAAAGTTGCTGGAATCTCTTTTAATTGTTTCAATCGTTTTTGACGCTGTGCCTTGCGGGCACTCAAAAAACCTGCAAAGAAAAAACTGTCGGTTGGAAGTCCTGTCGGTATCAGAGCAGCTAAAAGAGCGGAGGCTCCAGGGATTGGAATAATTTTATGACCTTCCTTACGGGCTTCTTCGACTAATCGAAATCCAGGATCAGAAATAAGCGGTGTTCCCGCATCTGAAATGAGCGCTATCGTTTTATTTTCTGCTAAAGCTGCTAAGAGCTTTGGACCTGCTTTTTGCGCATTATATTCATGATAGAGAAAAGCTTTTTTTTGAATACCGTAACGTTCCAACAAAACACGTGTTACCCGCGTATCCTCACACGCTAAAATATCAACGCCTGCTAGAACTTGCAGAGCACGAAGCGTAATATCTGCAAGATTTCCAATAGGCGTTGCTACAAGATAAAGCCCAGGCTCTATGATGGGAGCTGAATAAGCATGCGCACCTATAAAATATGCTTTTTCACACATGCTCTTTTCTCTTCATCAAATTCCCCTTACCACAATAAGATTTTTATCCATACTCATAAGTTATTTTTACTCACTTTTTACCAGCACGTTTTTATCATTACAACGGCTTATTTGCTCGTGCCTCCTTACTTAAATAGTTGGTCACTTCACAATAGGATAACTTTTTGTATTGTAAAAAAGCTTAATGTATGAAGGTTATCGATAGATTTCTGATCTTAAGGGAAATATTTTGATCCATTGTATTTTGTCTATTTCAATTTTAGGAGAATGAACAATGATGATATTGGGGGAGAGGTTACATATTGGGATAGAAGGGACCTTCGCTGCCTTGCGGACAGGTCCAGGTGATATTTTGGTTTGGATCTTTGAGGTCGCACGTTTTACAATGTATACAATTTGAAGCGTTGATCCTATACGTTAGATGATCGTGGGACTCTAGCCATTCGTAGACAGCGGCGGGGCAATAGCGTGTAGAAGGTCCTCCATAGATTACATATTCGGAGTCCTTTTGTTTTTCTAATGAGGCTATTTTTAAATGACAAGGTTGATTTTCTTCATGGTGTATATTGGAAAGGGCAACACTTGTAAGGCGATCAAAAGTTATAATACCATCGGGTTTTGGGTAAGTAATGGGGTGAAATTTCTCTGCTGGTTCAAGACAGGCATAATCTTCCTTGCCATGGGAGAGTGTTTTAAATAAGGAAAATCCGAACAGTTGTTGCCACCACATATCAAAACCGGCAAGTTTAATCCCATATTTTGTGCCATATTTTGCCCATAGCGGTTTGGCATTTCGCACTTTATAAAGATCTTTGCCAATAGGGCCTTTTCGCCATTGTTCTTCGATTTCTTTGACTTCATCATGGGAACGACCTTGTGCAAGAGCGGTAGCAATTTTATCGGCTGCTAATATGCCCGATAAGATGGCATTGTGTGATCCTTTGATACGAGGAACATTGACAAAGCCAGCAGAGCAGCCAATAAGAACTCCACCAGGAAAGGTGAGTTTTGGTACAGATTGCCACCCTCCTTCACTGATCACACGCGCCCCATAGGAAAGACGTTTTGCACCTTTGAAGATTTCATAAAGTTTTGGATGGGTTTTAAAACGTTGAAACTCTTCAAAGGGAGAAAGATAAGGATTTTTATAATCTAAGTGCACAACAAAACCAATGGAAATGATATTGTTTTCTTGGTGATAAAGAAAACCACCCCCGCCGGTATTATTATTTAAGGGCCAACCGGTGAAATGTTGAACTAAACCACGTTGGTGTTTTTGCGGTTCAATTTCCCAGAGCTCTTTGAGACCAAGACCAAACTTTTGCGGTTCTCGATTTTTGCTAAGGTTGAACGTTTGTATCAGTTGTTTTGCAATGGAGCCGCGTGCGCCTTCCGCAATTAGTGTATATTTTGCCAATAATGCCATACCAGGCATATAATTTTTTCCAGGGGTTCCATCTTTATTAAGTCCCATATCGCCGGTGAGGACACCAATGATGGCTCCGTTCTCATTCTGGATGGTCTTTGTTGCGGCAAAACCCGGATAAATTTCGACACCCAGTGCTTGGGCTTTTTTGCTTAGCCAGCGGCAAACATTCCCAAGTGAAACGATATAACACCCGTCATTGGATAAGATTTTTGGGTGCAAAATATTGGGCAATCGTGTCGCTTTTTGAGGCTTTAGAAAAAAAAACTGGTCACGGGTAACAGGGGTTGTGAAGGGATGGTCGTGATCACTTCTCCATTCCGGTAAGAGTGTATCAATACCGATGGGGTCAATAACGGCGCCAGAGAGAATATGGGCTCCAACTTCAGCCCCTTTTTCAACAATTGTGACAGAAAGCTCAGGATTAATTTGTTTCAGACGAATGGCCGCAGAAAGCCCTGCAGGACCTGCCCCGACAATGACGATGTCAAACTCCATACTTTCACGCTGTTCATGCAGAGGTGCTTTCATGGCTTATAAAGTTTTCTCCAATTCTGGAACAGTTTGGTGTGGATTGCCCACAAGAGGTAAAACAACGATTTGCATGGCAAAAAGTTCTATTGGTGTTAGCTCTGTTTGAACAATGACTTTGTTAAATTCCATCTCTTCATGTTGAGAATGCTGAGAGGCATTCATAGCTTATAAAGCTTTCTCCAATTCTGGAATAATTTGGTGGAGATCTCCGACAAGGGCGTAATCGGCAATTTGCATGATGGGGGCTTCTTCATCTTTATTAACAGCAACAATAATTTGTGCATCCATTATACCGGCTAAATGCTGGATTGCACCGGAAATGCCAACAGCGATATAGAGTTTAGGGGCAACGACTTTTCCTGTTTGTCCAATTTGCCAATCATTGGGAGCATAGCCTGCGTCAACTGCTGCGCGGCTGGCGCCTAAAGCCGCATTTAATTTGTTTGCAAGAGGAAGAAGAAGGGACATAAATTGTTCTTGTGAACCAAGACCCCGCCCACCTGATATAATAATACGTGCAGAGGTAAGATCAGGACGATCACTTTTGTTGGTTTCTGCTTTTACGAAAAATGAAAGATTGGGATTGGGCGCTGGTGTTATTGTTTTAATGGGTGCAGAATTACTTTGGAAAGGTGTTGGTGTGAAAGAGGCTGTGCGAACGGTGATAATCTTTTTGTGATCATGGCTGCGGACAGTTTCAATTGCATTGCCTGCATAAATAGGGCGTTTGAAGGTATCAGGTGAAAGAACGGCGGTAATATCTGAAATTTGCATAAGATCAAGAAGGGCTGCTACGCGCGGCATCACATTTTTTCCAGTACTGCTGGATGGCGCCATGATCACATCATAATCATTGGCAAGTGTGACAATTGTATTGGCCATAGGCTCGGCAAGTTGATGGGCTAAATAATCAGCGTCAGCGATAAGAACTTGCCGCACACCATTAAGTTTAGCACTCTTTTCTGCTATCGTTTGAATATTTTCTCCGCAAACTAAAATATCGATATCACTCTTAAGTGCGTGCGCAGCGGTGAGTACTTTTGCGGTTTCTTCTGTATTATGATCGGCTAATAAAAGAATTGCCATAATTTTTTTACCCTTTTATGTGCGTATTGCTTTTACTCTAGAGAATATTAAATGCAGTTTTTTTGTTTTAGTGCGCTGACAAGCTCTGCCACATTAGCAACTTTAATTCCAGATTGACGGGGTTTGGGCTCTTCAACACTTAAAATTGTGAGGCGTGCTTTCGTGTCGATGCCAAGATCAGCAAGAGCTTTTTGTTCAATGATTTTCTTTTTTGCTTTCATGATATTGGGGAGAGAGGTGTAACGCGGTTCATTGAGCCGTAGATCGGTCGTCATAACCATGGGAAGGGGAAGACAAAGGGTTTGTGTTCCGTTATCAACCTCACGTATAACGGTAGCATGCCCATTTTCTATGTTAAGATGTGAGGCAAAGGTTGCCTGTCCCCAACCAAGAAGAGCGGCGAGCATTTGTCCTGTTTGGTTGCTATCATCATCAATTGCTTGTTTTCCTAAAAAGACCATATCGGGTTTTTCTTCATCAACAATGGCTTTGAGAATCTTAGCGATGCTTAAGGGTTCAAGTATTTCATCTGTTGTGACAAGAAGTGCACGATCAGCCCCCATGGCAAGTCCTGTTCGTAAAGTTTCTTGGGCTGCTTCTGGTCCAATTGAAACAAGAACAACTTCTGAAATTTTACCAGATTCTTTTTGGCGAATTGCCTCTTCAACGGCTATCTCGTCAAAAGGATTCATAGACATTTTTACGTGAGACAGATCAACGCCTGTATTATCCGGCTTGACGCGTATCTTGATGTTATAATCAACAACACGTTTAACAGCGACAATTATTTTCATGATGATCCTCTTTGTTTATCTGATTACAAGTTTATAGCAATACTTCATAAGAAACCAAATTGTTTAGAATGAAGTCTTCATTTATAACTTGTGTTCTCTTTCATATAATTTTTTTATGTTTACGTGTACTTTCTTATCATCATTTTCAATCGTCATTTCTTTTGCATTTTTATAATTGCCTTATTTGCTTGAATAAAAAGTAAAAAAATTAATCTGTCTTGGGAGAATATTCTTTTTTTGTTTTGTAGGCTTTGTTTATGATGGTGCAATAGGAACTTTATATGATGAAAAATGAAGCAAAAAAATAAAAATGGGGGAATGATTTGACACTTCAAACCTTAAGAGCAGAAAAATTAAAGATCTTTCTTTCAAATAGTTGGGATGAATATTAGACAAATATTTTATATAAAAAGTGGAAAAAATATTTCTAATAAAAATTTTGAGGGAATTCTTAAAGCTCTATTTACTAAAATAGAGCATACTTTCTAATCATTTCTTGTGATTCTTTTCAAAAAGGTTAATGAGGGGTAGACGTTTGTGAATACGAAGGGTCATACGATCGACCAGGCTGCCAATCAGGTTCGGAGTGATCAATTTTCTTCTTTGATTGATAAAAAGAAGAGAATGGGGGCGCCTGTGGAAGTAACAATGTCGGATATTGCTCAAAAATTACGTACTGTTTATGCACAAATGCAAATGAAACACTCGTCCCGTTCTTTGAATCAGCAGGGAGTTGTCGAAGAACATTTTAAATCTTACTTAGATGATATTAGTCGGGCCATTTTGGCTGAGCATTATATTCGCCGTCAAAGGGAAAAAAGAATTTTTGAGTCTTTAGAGCAGATTAAAGCCCTTGTTCAAAGTTTGCAGAGTGAAAAAAAAAGCTTAAAAGAAGCTGCAATAAAACGACGGAAGCCTCATTCAAAATTATCTGATTCCGTTGTACAAAAACTCGCTCATATGGAATATGAGGAAAATCAAGAACACTTACTCCTTCAAAAGGCGCAAAATTTTTCAGGGCAAAACAGTATAACGCCACTCCAAACAAATGTTGAAAATATGTTACAGCAAGAAAATAGAAACTCTCTGCCCAGTGATGCATTTTTGACCAAGAATACACTTTTGCCAATTGATGCATTGAAGTCTTCTTTAAAAAAGGCTGAAGGAGCAGCGGAGCATACTGCGATAGAAGAGAAGGATATAGGGGAGCCAGCATCTAACCATTGTCCAGAATCTCATCATTGCGTTGAGAATGATTTTTCTTCTGCCTTAAAAGCACAGTCTCGCAGATATGTCTCTTTTTTATCTTATTTTGTAAAAAACAGTGTCCTTTGTTTTTTAACCGTTGCATTTATGGGTGCGATAACGTTATGTTTTTATAGCTTTTTAAAAGGAGCGCGTTTTTTTTAGCTTTTATGCTGTTAATGTTAATAGATGTGAAGTGTATTGTGCATTCGTAATTGTGCGAAAGCGATAACAATTAAAATTATCCTTTTAAACACGCAATAGAGATTATTGAACAAAGAGGATAAGTTGGTGAAAGATTCTCCAATTGTTAAAAGCCTCAAATTATCTTAAAGGTTCTGCCTGTGAGTATTTATTTACCAATTGCTGAAATGTCACTCAATATGCTGATCTTGATTGGTATGGGAGTCGTTGCCGGTTTTTTTTCAGGTCTTTTTGGTATTGGGGGTGGTTTTCTCATCACGCCTTTATTGATTTTTTATAATATTCCTCCTGCTATTGCTGTTGGAACAGGAGCTAACCAGATGATTGCATCATCTGTAACGGGAGCGATTACACATTTTAGACGACGGACTCTTGATATCAAACTTGGTATTATTTTGGCGGTTGGAGGAGGGATTGGTTCATTAATCGGGATTGCGATTTTTTCTGTTTTGAAAAAGTTAGGTCAACTAGACCTCATGATTTCGCTTCTTTATGTGATTCTTCTTGGAAGTATAGGAAGCTTGATGATTGTTGAAAGTTGGTATGATATGATGCGCAAGCGTAAGGCAGGAAAAGCCAGTGTTCGTCTTGCAGGTCGGCATCGGCATAACTGGATTCATCGCTTACCGCTAAAAATGCGTTTCCGGACATCTATGATCTATGTTAGCATTATTCCAGTGTTAGGGATTGGCCTTATTGTGGGATTGTTGTCTTCTATTATGGGCATTGGTGGGGGGTTTTTCATGATCCCTGCATTAATTTATCTTCTGCGTGTTCCAACCAGTGTTGTGATAGGGACTTCACTTTTTCAGATTACATTTGTGTCTTCTTTCACGACAATTTTGCAGAGTATGACTCATCAGTCCGTTGATATTGTTTTGGCTTTTTTGTTAATGCTTGGAGGAAGTATTGGTGCACAATATGGAACACGGGCTGGACGGAAGTTAAAGGCTGAACAATTGCGTATGGCTCTTGCATGTTTGGTGTTGATTGTATGTATGCGTCTTGCTTTTCAATTATTTGTACGCCCTGATAATCTTTTCTCTCTGAATATTCTTATGAGATAAAAATGGGTAAATTGTTTTCTTTATGCATCATTACAGGTTGCTTTTGTTTTGTTTCTTTTTCTACATGGTCACATGTTGAGACGACAGCAACATTCATTGATCAAGTTGATCACGAAACTGTCCAAATTATCGTCACAACGAATACGATTACGGTGGATGCAAATTTTGCTGGTCGTGATCTCTATATTGCTGGTGTTTTGGAAAATATTGATCCATTATATTCTCAACAGAACCGTTATGATGTTATTGTAAGCTTGGAAGGACAAAACCGCCCAATGGTCATGCGGGAAAAAAAACGCAATGCTGGTGTATGGGTTAATGCGGATTCCCTTATTTTTAAAAATGTTCCTCTTTTTTACTCTATGGTCACAACGCGTGAGATTGATGATATTACCAGTATTGAAGATTATAAACGTTTGGGGTTAGGGATACCCTATTTGCCATTGCAGACAGATGAACAAGATCAGAAAAAAGTACAAATCTTTCGTGATGAACTTACAAAACTGCAAAAAGCTAAAAGTCTTTATTACGAAGAAGTAGGTGGTGTTCGTTTTGGTTCTGATAAACTTTTTATAGCACATTTTCGCTTACCTGCCAATATTCCTGTTGGACATTATAAGGCTCGTGCTTATCTTTTTCGTGATGGACAGTTTATTGATAGTGCAACAACGACTCTTGAAATTGTTAAAGCGCATATTGCTTATACAATTTTTTATGCAGCGCACAAGTATCGTTTCCTCTATGGTATTGTTGCGGTGATTATTGCTGTAAGCACAGGATTTTTATGTCGTTTTATTTTTCGAAAAGATTAGTGCAAGAAAGATATTTAAGGTGTTTATTTTTTATGAAAAATACGCAAGACAAGAAAAATAGGCACAACAATAATAGCACCCATCATGGTTATGTGGAAGAAGTTTGTAAGTGTTATAAACCCTGTTTTCCATAAAGATTGAAAAAAATCTATTATTTTCTGTATGAGGTTGTGAGGTGTCCATCCAAAAAATTTCATTATAATACCCATGAAGAATGAAAGAATAAGTAACTTTAGACTGACACGGCTGAATGTTTCTTTAAGAAATACATGAAAAGAATTTGACATTTTTTTCTTTCGGCTCATTTAAATATACTTTCGAATCTCTAGAGTTTTTTTGTATTATCATTGGACAGTAATATTGTTATCATAAAGGAAAAACATTTTCTCACTTTTTTCACCACTTTTGTACTGGTGTAATGTCGATGCTTATCGTTGGAATACACGCGTGTTCTAGTATGTTTTTCGCGCTACTTTCATGGAACTTCCTTTATTAGATAAAAAAATCCTTTTCCTCTAATAATTTGTAAGGAAATTTTTAAAACATTTTGGTATTTTGCATCAGAGTAAAAGTTTTCGTTCGTTGAAGATTTTATAACGAACTTATTATTATCCCCTGTATAAAAATAATATTTCAAGAAAATTTACTTAAAAAAGACTATCTATTCTTTTAATGGTATGCTTATATAGGTATTATATTTAGATGTTTCAACCTTAGTGAATTGAAAAGATATTTTTTTTTGAAAAAATACAAGCAATGAATTGAGTATTGTTAAAGGAACAGAGGTATTAAAATAGGATGTTGAAAAAAGTTTTATGCTCTACGAGTGTATGAGCGAATATCAGGGGGGCTCGTGCTCTTTTTGTTTTGAAATAAGATATAATGAGGCGCTTGTTATTGAGTGGAGAATTAAAAGTTCATTTTGTAGAAGGCGGAGAGGTGCTTAATATTAAAAAATGGGTGAATTTTTCTGTTTTATTGAAAGAGCAAATTATTATTAAGGCTCTTTATTATCAAGGTGCTTGCGCTAACAGGAGGAGTGCTTTGATGATGGAAAAAATGCTAGAAGAAAAAAGAAGAGACGAGCTTGCTCGACAAGAGAGAAAAATTTCTGTCTTAATCGTTTTAATGATAAACGTTGTGATATCAAACATTGCTATATCATCAGTAGATTTTGTTATTGGTTATACCATTTATTGTATATTAAATTGTTTTTCGGTGCATATGGGAGGATAGCTTATAAGTGTGGCAGGAAGAGTGCTTAGTCAAGGAGTGTTGTTTGAATTTTTAAACCTTGTTTCTCAGAACCTATGGTTCATCTAATCTTGTTATTTTACATGTTCTTATTGCTGGGGAATGATACAATAAACGTTAAAAGGAAAAGTCTATGAACTTGAAAAGAAAAATCTTGAAAAGGAGCAGCTCTCTTGTTTCTGCTTTTATGGCACTGGGAATGGTTGTACAGCAGGTTGCAGCGAAAACACCGGCGAATACCCTTGTGATGGCTTGGAATCTCGATGCGGTTAGTACGTTTGATCCGGCTCAAATTAATGATGTTTATGGAAGTGAAATTATTGGAAATGTTTGTGATAATTTGGTCAGTACTGCGGCAGATGATCCAACGAAAATAGTTCCATCTTTAGCAACACACTGGGATATTTCTGGGGATGATCACAGTACGGTGATTACCTTTCATTTGCGTGATGGTTTGAAGTTTAATGATGGTAGAGCAGCCAACGCTAATGATCTTGTTTGGGGGATGAAGCGGGTTGTCAAATTAAAAATGGCCGATGCGGCAACTTTTAATGAATATGGCATTACAGAGAAAAATATTGATGATGCTTTGCAAGCGCCTGATGAAAAAACGGTGGTGATGAAATTTGATAAGCCTTATCCAGCAGAGCTTATTCTTAATAATGTTGTTGCAAATCAAGTAACGGCTTTGCTTGATCGTGAGACCATTATGAAGCATGAAAAAAATGGCGATCTGGGCAATCAATATTTGAAAACACATGCTGCTTGTGTTGGTCCTTATCAGTTAAAAAGTTGGCGCCCTGGAGAAGCTCTTTTGTTGCGTGCAAGCTCTCATTATTGGGGAGATGCACCAAAATTGAAGCAGATACTCATTCGTCATGTTGCAGAACCCGGAACACAACGTTTATTGTTGCAAAAACATGATATTGACGTTGCTCGTAATTTGACCCCTGAAGATCTTGCAGATCTACAAAAAACAACAGATGTTAAAGTGGAAAAGGTATTGATTCCAAGCATGATGTACTGGGGGTTTAATACGACAAATCCCATTTTTGCTAAAGAAAAAGTACGCTTGGCGATGCGCTATCTCATAGACTATGAAGGTTTTGGTAAGAAGCTTCTCAAAGGGGTTGGTATTCCACGGGCAAGTTTTATTCCTCTTGGCAACTTTGGGGCTTTGGATGAAAAAGAAGGGCAACCCTTTAAGCTTGATATTCAAAAAGCCAAGAAACTTTTAGCAGAAGCTGGTTATCCGAATGGATTTGAAGCAAATTTTCTCGTCTCAAATACTCCTTATACTTTAGCTCTTGCTCAGTCTCTGCAAGATAGTACTGCACAGGCGGGTGTGCATCTTAAAATTGAACGTGTGGCAGGGACACAGTTGTTTTCAAAGGTAGATGCCCGAGCTTTTGATACAACTTTTATCGGATGGAATAGCGGATCTACGGATCCTCATACAATGGCTTTACGTCTTGTTTATAATCCGGATAATCGGTTTGAGGCAAAAAATACTGCCTATCCTAGTTGGACGCATGGGTATTTTGATGCGGAAATGAATCAAAAAGTTGAAGAGGCTTTATTTCAAAAAGATCCACAAAAACGGGCACAACTCTATGCTGATTTGCAACGTGAATTGATGCAAAAAGGCCCTTATGCGTTTATCTATCAGAAATATAGTGTTATCGCGATGACACCTGATGTCAAAAAATGGGTTTGGAATAGTGCTCCACAAATTTTTTATAGTAAAATTGAAAAATAGCTGTCTCTTCAATGCTCTCAAATAAATAAAGAATATTATCATGATATATTCGGCGTTTTGCATAAGTTTTCGAGTTTTACAATACGTCGAATTTATGGATGATGGGTGGGGATGTTGTTGAATATCTTTTCAAGACATTCTATGAAGAGTTTTTTTCATTGAGGATGTGTTTGTGTGGATATTAAGACTGAAAATTTCAACTTCTCTGAATTGAAAAGGGGCAATTTATTTGCTGATTATTTGCTGAAAAAATCAGTGCAACCAATGTTGAATAATTTAATATTGCTAAAGAATAAAAGGATTTACATGTTGAAGAAAAAAATCTTTATGGAAGTATATTGGGAGGGTGTGGAATATTAGTTTTTTATGGTGTCCGTCTTTTTTGCTTTGAAAGATGATGAGATGATAATTGGAAAGTATTGTTTTACAGTAAGTGAAGTAAAAACTTGAAGAAAAAATAAAAGTCGTTGTGCGTAGCAAATTAACGAATTTTCCTGTTTTATCGGAGTTTTAAATTCTTATGAAAGCTCTTTTTATTAGGGTATTTGAGCTAATAGGGGGGACTTTGATGACATTCAAAAATGTTAGAAGAGAGAACCTTTCTCAGTAAGAGAGGAAAGGAATCTTAGTCTTATAGACTTCAATCGTAGACATTAAGAGATCATGAATGACTCTGTTATTGGTGGGGTTTCATCGTATATCAGTGTATTTTCTTTTGTATGGTTTGGTTTATAGGTGTGTGCAAGAGGAATGATTGACAAGAGGTTTTGGAGGAAAGGTTTTAAAGCTTTATCTTTCGGTGCTTATGGTTCGTTCCATTTTATTACTTTGCGTGTTTTTGCAATGTGGAAAATTTATATAATAAACTTTAAAGGAAGAAATCTATGAATTTAAAAAGAAAAATAATAAAAGGGAGTAGTCCTTTTATTTCTGCTCTTATGGCTTTGGGGATGGTTGTACAACCAGTTTCAGCAAAAACACCGGCCGATACCCTTGTAATGGCTTTAAATCTTGATTCAATTGAGACTTTTGACCCTGCGCAGATCAATGAACGTTATGGCAATGAAATTATTGGCAATATTTGTGATAATTTGATCGATTCTGCAACAGATGATGCTGCTAAAGTTGTTCCTTCTTTGGCAAAAAGTTGGGATGTTTCGGATGATGGCAAAGGGACAGTACTTACTTTTCATCTGCGTGATGGTCTGAAATTTAATGATGGTCGTCCTGCTGGTGCCCATGATCTTGTTTGGAGTATGAAGCGGATTGTTAAGTTAAAATTGTCTGCAGCGGCAATGTTCAACGAGTATGGAATTACAGAACAAAATGTTGATTCTACTCTTCAAGCCCCAGATGATAAGACCGTGGTGATGAAATTTGATAAGCTTTATCCAGCACAGCTCATCCTTAGCCATATGGTTACGCTTCGTCTTGCTGCTTTGCTTGATCGTGAGACAATTATGAAACATGAACAAGATGGTGATATGGGCAATCGCTATTTGGCAAGTCATGCGGCTTGTGTTGGTCCTTATCAGTTAGTGAACTGGCGTTCTGGAGATGCGATTTTGTTGCGGGCAAGCTCTCATTATTGGGGAGAGGCACCCAAGTTGAAGCAAATTCTCATTCGTCATATTGCAGAGCCTGGTACACAACGTTTGTTGTTGGAAAAACACGATATTGATGTGGCCCGTAATGTAACGCCAGAGGATATAGCCGATCTTCAAGCAACAACAGATATTAAAGCCGAAAAAGTGTTGGCACCGTCCATGATAATATGGGGCTTCAATGCAACAAACCCCATTTTTGCCAATGAAAAAGTACGTTTAGCGATGCGCTATCTTATCGATTATGACACTTTAGGAAAGACTCTTCTTAAAGATGTTGGTATTCCGAGGGCAAGCTTTATTCCCATTGGGAATCTTGGGGCATTGGATGAAAAAGAAGGACAACCCTTTAAACTTGATCTTCAAAAAGCTAAGCAGCTTTTAACAGAAGCAGGTTATCCGAATGGTTTTGAGGCTAACATTTATGCAGGGACTTCTCCTTACCCTTTTGCTTTGCCTATTGCTCAGTCTATTCAAGACAATGCAAAAAAGATAGGTGTGCGCTTTAAGATTGAACATTTTGTGGGGACGCAGTTGTTTTCAAAACTTTATGCACGCAGTTTTGATACAATTTTTGTTGGATGGAATAATGACTCTGCGGATCCTCATACAATGGCTTCACGTCTTATTTTCAACCCTGATAATCAGTTTGAGGCTAAAAATACGGGTTACCTTAGTTGGTGCCTTGGGTATTTTGATGAAGATATGAATAAAAAGGTAAGGGAAGCCTTGTTTGAAAAAGATCCACAGAAACGGGCACAAATGTATGCTGACTTACAGCGTGAATTTATGCAAAAAGGACCTTTTGCCTTTATCTATCAGACATATAGCATTATCGCTATGACACCTGATGTTAAAAAATGGGTGTGGAATAGTGCACCACGTATTTTTTATAATAAAATTGAAAAATAAACGCGTTTTCAATGTTGTAACATAACGATGAATGTAATGACGATATCCTCGATGTTTTGTGCAGGGTTTAAAAGCTTTACAAAATATCGAAGTTTATCGGTAAAATGCATTTAAAATACATTACAGAATAATTTTAACATACTCTTTTTAAAAGAAGGGCTATGCATTTTATGAAAAGTCCTATACATAAGTATTAGGATTGGAAATTTCAATCTTAAGTGAAGTAAAAAATAATAAATTTATTTGTCCAAGAAACGGGCATACTGAATATAAGAAGAATTTAGTATTTTTTAGAAAAAGCGGGGACCTTAAAATGTGCTGTTGAGAAGAAATTGGGTTATGTGCAGGTGCATTGGGGGAATATGAGGTTATTGTGGAGCGAATGCTTCAAATTTACCATATTTCCTTAAAAAATGATGAAATGCTGGAGATCGCCCAGGGATTATCCTTTGTGTATGGGGTCATGGAAGCTCAAATTTTCTTGTGAGGAAGGAGAGGAGTGGCCATTGTTGGGGCAAACTATGCTTGTGAGGATTATCAAAGTATTAAAGGGTGATTGAGGTTTTAAAACAACCGAAGTCAGTGCTCTGAAAGCTATTTTGGGAAAATCACAAAAAGATTTTTAAAGCAGAAGTTCTGTTTGATGCGATAAAGAAGATCTTTGGCTTGTATCTTCAAAGTTACAGGTGTTGTGACATCGCCAATAGATGCTGTCATTTGTGGTATCACGCATCGTTTATCAGATCATTTTCCGTTGTCTCTTTTGTTTTAGCCTACCAATATCGCTCTCAAGCGGTGGTTCTTGCTGTTTAAAGGTTTGATATTTTGTCTTGAGGAGCTGTGTTTTAAAAGCCTGATCTTTTTATTTTTGCACGTTTTTATTGCGTGAGGAATTTATATAATAAACTTTAAAGGGAAAAATCTATGAGCTTAAAGAGAAAAATATTAAAAGGGAGCAGTCCTTTTGCTTCTGTAATTATTGCTTTTGGGATGTTGGTGCAACCAGTTTCAGCAAAAACACCGGCCGATACCCTGGTGATGGCTTGGGATCTTGATGCAATTAGTAATTTTGATCCTGCACAGCTCAATGATCGGTATGGTGCTGAAATTGTTGTCAATGTTTGTGATAATTTAGTCGATTCTGCTAAAAATGATGGAAGTAAAATTGTTCCTTCTTTGGCAAAGAGTTGGGATGTTGCAAGCGATGACCAGAGTACGGTGATTACTTTTCATCTACGCGATGATTTGAAGTTTAATGATGGTCGATCTGCTGGTGCTCGTGATCTTGTTTGGGGGATGAGGCGAGTTGTCAAATTGAAGCTGTCTAATGCAGCAACTTTTAATGAATATGGTATCACAGAACAAAATGTTGATGAGGCTTTTCAAGCACCCGATGAGAAAACGGTGGTGATGAAATTTGATAAACCTTATCCAGCAGAGCTTATTCTGAGCAATATTTCCACTAATCGTACTGTTGCTTTGCTTGATCGTGAGACACTGATGAAACACGAACAAGATGGTGATATGGGTAATCGCTATTTGGCTAATCATGCTGCTTGTGTTGGTCCTTATCAGTTAGAAAGTTGGCGTCCTGGAGAAGGAATTTTATTGCGGGCAAGTTCCCATTATTGGGGAGAGGTACCCAAATTAAAGAAAATCTTAATTCGTCATATTGCAGAGCCTGGAACACAACGTTTATTGTTGGAAAAACACGATATTGATGTGGCTCGTAATTTGACACCAGAAGATATAGCTGATCTTCAATCAACAACAGATATTAAGGTTGAAAAAATATTAGCTCCATCTCTGATTGTCTGGGGATTCAATGTGACAAATCCTATTTTTGCCAATGAAAAAGTACGTTTGGCGATGCGCTATCTTATCGATTATGACACTTTGGGAAAGACTCTTCTTAAAGATGTTGGTATCCCACGGGCAAGCTTTATTCCTCTTGGTAATTTTGGAGCTTTGGATGAAAAAGAAGGGCAACCCTTTAAACTTGATCTTAAAAAAGCTAAGCAGCTTTTAACAGAGGCAGGGTATCCGAATGGTTTTGAGGCTAATATTTTTGCTGGAAAATCTCCTTATCCTTTTGCTTTGCCTATTGCTCAGTCTATTCAAGACAATGCAAAAAAGGTAGGTGTGCGCTTTAAGATTGAACATTTTATCGGTACGCAGTTGTTTTCAAAACTTTATGCCCGCAGCTTTGATACAATTTTTATAGGATGGAATAATTCTTCTTCTGATCCTCATACAATGGCTGCACGTTTTATTTTAAACCCTGATAATCGGTTTGAGGCTAAAAACACAGGCTATCCTAGTTGGTGTCATGGCTATTTGAATGAAGATATGAATAAGAAGGTGAAAGATGCCCTCTTTCAAAAAGATCTACAGAAACGGGCACAAATGTATGCTGATTTGCAGCGTGACTTCATGCAAAAAGGTCCCTATGCTTTTATCTATCAGACATATAACATTGTCGCTATGACACCTGATGTGAAAAAATGGGTGTGGAATGGTGCACCACGTATTTTTTATGCTTCCGTTGAAAAATAAACCTATTTTCAATGTTATAACTTATAAAAATACGATCACGATATCTTCGATGTTTTGCATAGGATTTAAAATTTTTGCAAAACGTTGAAGTTTATCGCTAACAAATCGATCTGTTGTATAGGGAAGGCTTTCTCAAGATAGAGCTCTTTTAGAAAGATATTTTTTTTTCATTAAATTTTTATGGATGTTGAGATTGAATATTTTCACTGTCGTTGATAAAATTTTGGATGAAATAATCAGTATATTAAAAACCTTGATGATTTTAGTCATCAGTTTGAGACTAAGGATAGAGGTTGTTTTCTTATTGCTACCACGGATATGGGGTGAAGCGATAAGTTAAAAAATTAAAGATGCATTGTTTTGAAAAGAACCACAAAATAGGCGTAAAGAATTGAAGAATGGTAGGTTTATTTGGTGAAAAGATAACTGCAACGAATGTTGCAGAATTTACTGTTTCCGAAATAGCAGGTGCTTTAAAGCGTGTTGTGGAAGAAAAGTTTGGGTACGTACGGGTACGTGGGGAGATCTCGGGTTACCGCGGTGCTCATGCTTCGGGACATGCTTATTTTTCCTTAAAAGATGATAAAGCGCGGTTGGAAGCTGTTATTTGGCGCGGGTTTATGGAAAAGCTCAAATTCCCTCCTGAAGAAGGGATGGAAGTTGTTGCTGTCGGTAAGCTTACGACTTATCCAGGGTCATCGAAATATCAAATTGTCATTGAGGCTCTTGAACCAACAGGGGTTGGTGCTTTGATGACTCTTCTTGAAAATCGTAAGAAAAAATTTGCAGAAGAAGGCTTATTTGATGAAGCAAAAAAAAAGCCTTTGCCTTATATGCCTCGAGTTATAGGTGTTGTAACATCACCAACGGGGGCTGTTATTCGCGATATTATTCATCGTATATCTGATCGTTTTCCGTTGCATATTTTGGTTTGGCCTGTCCGTGTTCAAGGGGAAACAAGTGGGAGTGAAGTGGCTGCTGCTGTTGAAGGTTTTAATGCGCTTACTTTAGGAGGACCAGTTCCAAAACCTGATCTGCTTATTGTTGCACGGGGAGGGGGAAGTTTAGAAGATTTGTGGGGGTTTAATGATGAAGCTGTTGTTCGTGCTGTTTATGGTTCTGACCTTCCCGTTATTTCTGCTGTTGGGCATGAAACAGACTGGACTTTGATTGATTATGTCGCTGATTGGCGTGCGCCAACCCCTACAGGAGCCGCAGAAAAGGCTGTTCCTGTTAAGCTTGATCTTGAAGTGAGTGTTGCGTCACTTGGGGCACGTTTGCGTAAAGGACTTGCGCGTTCTTTTGATTTTCATCAACAAAAGCTGCGTGCAGCTAGACGAGGTCTTCCTACTGTTGACCAATTGTTTGCTCTACCGCGGCGTGGTTATGATGAAATTTCAAGTCGGTTACAGCGTGCTCTTTGTGTGAGTTATGATAAAAAACGTTTTTCTTTTCATGCCCTTCATCTCCGTCTTTCGCCCCGTTTATTAAATAGTGAAAAAGCACATCGCCATACAAAGGAATATACGGCACGCCTTCATCGTGCTTTTGTGCGCAGTGTAGAAAAACAACACGCGGCGTTAGAGTTGGCATGTAGGCTTTTAAAAAGTACTTCTTATCAGAATATTTTAGAGCGTGGTTTTGTTTTGTCTTTGGGGCAAGATCATAAGCCTATTAAACGGTTGGCACAGTTTCCTGAAAATGGACAAATAAATTTACGCTTTTTTGATGGAGATATCTGTGTTGCAACACAAGAGCCTGTTTCCCCGACACGTTCAAAACACAAGAAGATAAAATCGCCAAGTGATGACCAAGGAACGCTTTTTTAATATGGTAAATGTGGTGCTTGATGAAGGACTTCTTAAGGGGAGGGATGGAAAAGTTCGTTGCGCATGGGCAGGAACGGATCCACTTTATTGTGCTTATCATGATAACGAATGGGGAAAACCTGTTTTTGAGGATATCCCTTTGTTTGAAAAAATTTGTCTTGAAGGTTTCCAAGCGGGGCTTTCTTGGTTTACGATTTTAAAAAAACGTTCTTCTTTTCGAGAGGCATTTGATTACTTTAATTTCGAAAAAATCAGTGATTATAATGCGTTAAAGGTACAAACGTTGATGCAGAATAAAGGCATTGTTCGTCATCAAGGAAAAATTAGATCAGTGCTTAATAATGCCTTGAGAGCACAGGAAATTATAACCGAGTGGGGGAGCTTGTCCCACTATTTCTGGTCTTTTCAGCCTCCACAATCGGAGCGTTATGAAAAGATAGATTTTCAAACATTGTTGGAAAATCCTATCACTCCATCTTCTCTTCGCCTTTCTCAAGATTTAAAGAAGCGCGGCTGGACATTTGTTGGTCCCACGATTTGTTATGCTTTTATGCAGTCTGTAGGGATTGTCAATGATCATCTTGAAGGGTGTTTTTGTCGATAAATTGGTAAAATTTCTGCCATAAAAGCAGTGATCGATAGGATAACCATCAAATTATTTCATAAATGTGTGATTACAAAACTCGATTATATAAGATAACTGAAACATGGAAATGATACAATAGTGATGATTCTTTTTAATTGTTGTTGGTCATCAAAACGATAAAAGTATAGTTTTGAGAATGAGAAAACAAATGCAAAAAAGAATAATATCTTAACTATTCTGTATTTGGAGTTAGATAAGGGTGATATTTTATATATAAAGCAAGGATGTCATTGGGTTTCTAATTCACGTGCTTTCTTTAAAAATATTCCGCTCCTAAGCTCATTTTTTGACGGTCTTGGTGAATGGTATAACAGTGAAGTTATTGAGCATCACTATCTTACGCTTATGAAAGAATGAGCCGGTAGCATCACACACATTTTGCCAACTCTAAAATATTGCGATAACGCTTGGTATTTGAAATGGCTTAGAAAAAAGGTATTTTATTTCTGTTAATGACAAGGAAGTTATCATAAGTAATGAATATTTTATTCATGTTTATTGATGAATGAAAGTGGTTGTTAGATGGGTGCTGTTGTTACATTGCTATACTTTGCTTGGGTTGTATGATCGTTCGTTTATTTGTGTGGTGATCGATTGCTCAAGACCAGCCTAAATAATACAAAATAAAATGCCGCGATGAAAAATTGACATTAAATAACTCAAGCTACTTGTGTTCGTTTTTTTTATCTGATAACTTCCTACCATTAGAGAGGGGGTTTGTTGTGCGTATGAGCTCCAGTTTTGGGAAGCATACTTAAGCTCAAACAGACGGGTATTTACTCCATTGCTTCGTTAAGTCTCTATATGTTGCTGTTTGGAATTAAACATTTTATTACAGCATGTTGTTTGTTATTTTATTTTTATAACAGCAAAGCAATGATGCAAATTAAAGTTTAGAATGATGTATATTTGTTATATATTTGGGGGAAATTGTATAGTAAATTTTGTTTTTATGATGAATTAGGGGGATAGAGCTTATTGTCGCGTGCAAAGAGATATTACGAAAAGAATGTGATAGTGGTTAGCAAAAAATGCATTCTATGTTTGCTATCGTTTGATTGAGACTGTCAGTCAATGAAGTTATAAAGTGGATGAAACTTTAAAGTAGGCAGCTCTGTATAGGTGATGGGAAAATATTTGTTTCAATCTTTATAATTATAAATTTGCATATCATTTCATTGTCATTCATTGATAAAAAAATAAAGGGGAAAATTTATGAACTTGAAAAGAAAAATCTTGAAAAGAAGCAGCTCTCTTGTTTCTGCTTTTATGGCACTGGGAATGTTGGTACAACAAGTTTCAGCAAAAACACCGGCGAATACCCTTGTGATGGCTTGGAATCTCGATGCGGTTAGTACGTTTGACCCCGCACAATTCACAGATGTTTATGGAAGTGAAATTATTGGAAATGTTTGTGATAACTTGGTCAGTACTGCGACAGATGATCCAACGAAAATAGTTCCATCTTTAGCAACACACTGGGATATTTCTGGAGATGATCACAATACGGTGATTACCTTTTATTTGCGTGATGGTTTGAAGTTTAATGATGGTAGAGCAGCCAACGCTAATGATCTTGTTTGGGGGATGAAGCGGCTTGTCAAATTGAAAATGGGTAATGCGGCGATTTTTAATGAATATGGCATTACAGAGAAAAATATTGATGATGCTTTGCAAGCGCCTGATGAAAAAACGGTGGTGATGAAATTTGATAAGCCTTATCCAGCAGAGCTTATTCTTAATAATGTTGTTGCGAGCCGTGCGACGGCTTTGCTTGATCGTGAAACCATTATGAAGCATGAAAAAAATGGCGATCTGGGCAATCAATATTTGAAAACACATGCTGCTTGTGTTGGTCCTTATCAGTTAAAAAGTTGGCGCCCTGGAGAAGCTCTTTTGTTGCGTGCAAGCTCTCATTATTGGGGAGATGCACCAAAATTGAAGCAGATACTCATTCGTCATGTTGCAGAACCCGGAACACAACGTTTATTGTTGCAAAAACATGATATCGACGTTGCTCGTAATTTGACCCCTGAAGATCTTGCAGATCTACAAAAAACAACAGATGTTAAAATCGAAAAAGTATTAGTGCCAACCATGATGTACTGGGGGTTTAATACGACAAATCCCATTTTTGCTAAAGAAAAAGTACGCTTGGCGATGCGCTATCTCATAGACTATGAAGGTCTTGGTAAGAAGCTTCTCAAAGGGATTGGTATTCCACGGGCAAGTTTTATTCCTCTTGGCAACTTTGGGGCTTTGGATGAAAAAGAAGGGCAACCCTTTAAGCTTGATATTCAAAAAGCCAAGAAACTTTTAGCAGAAGCTGGCTATCCGAATGGATTTGAAGCAAATTTTCTCGTCTCAAATACTCCTTATACTTTGCTCCTTGCTCAGTCACTCCAGGATAGTGCTGCACAGGCGGGGGTGCATCTTAAAATTGAACGTGTGGCAGGGACACAGTTGTTTTCAAAAGTAAATGCACGGGCTTTTGATACGGCTTTTATCGGATGGAATAATGATTCTGCGGATCCTCATACAATGGCTTCACGTCTTGTTTATAATCCGGATAATCGGTTTGAGGCAAAAAATACAGCCTATCCTAGTTGGAAGCATGGGTATTTTGATGCAGAGATGAATCAAAAAGTTGAAGAGGCTTTATTTCAAAAAGATCCACAAAAACGGGCGAAAATATATGCTGATTTGCAACGTGAATTGATGCAAAAAGGCCCTTATGCGTTTATCTATCAACAATATAGTGTTATCGCGATGACACCTGATGTCAAAAAATGGGTTTGGAACAGTGCTCCGCGTATTTTTTATAGTGCAATTGAAAAATAAGTGTGCTTTTCGTGCCGTCCAAGATAAAAAGAGCTTTGAGGCATCATTACGTGGTAAAAATATTCTCCTAAGTAAGAGTTCTTCAGTCTTTTAAGAGGGCTGAAATTGTGGGGGGGACGTATATGATTGAGGTCCTTTATAAGGAGGGATGAAGAGGGGAGGTTATATTGGGGAGTTTTTTTGTTTATGATTACAGATTTTCTTCATCTGAATAATAAATCTCTCTATGAGAAAATTACTTTGATGCTTAGTTTGATTAAATGAAGTTGATGTTTGATATCATGCTATTTAAAAGATAAAGTGCACAAGCACTTTGTATGAAAAGGTACAAGAGCACAGAAAGAAAAGATAAAATGGGGAAAAAAGGGTGTTGAAAAGAATTTGTATTTTATTAAGCACAATGGGATTTTTAAATGGGGCTATAGTATCAGCATTCAGTGCTTCGTCTAAAGATATATTGGTGATGGCATGGAATATTGATTCAATTAGTAGTTTTGATCCAGCGCAAACCGTTGAAGTTGTGACAAGTGAATTATTGACGAATATTTGCAGCGCGCTTGTGCAATATGATGAGCATGATCCTACAAAAATTCGTCCTGCTATGGCACAATCTTGGGACGTATTAGATGATGGGAAAAGAATTATTTTTCATCTTCGTGATGACTTGAAATTTGATAATGGAAGGGTTGCTACAGCACAAGATCTTGCTTGGTCAATGCGCCGGATTATTAAATTGGGATTAGGATATTCTCAGTTTTTGAAGGATTATGGCTTTAATAAAGACAATATGGAGACGTATATTCAAGCCCTTGATGATAAAACTTTACAGCTAAAATTAGATAAACTCTATCCTATTCAGCTTATATTGACGGCTATTGGACAATCCTATGCTTCTGCTTTGCTTGATCGCAAAATAGTTGAAGCAGAAAGTATTAATGGTGATATGGGTAATAAATATTTGGCTACCCATACAGCCTGTGTTGGACCTTATAAATTGGTACGTTGGTCTCCTGGAGAAAAAGTTATATTGGAAGCAACACAACATTATTGGGGAGATGCGCCTAAAATTAAGCAAATTGTTGTACAGCACGTTGCGGATTCAACAAGCCAAAGACTTCTTTTGGAAAAGGGTGATGTGGATATAGCGCGTGATCTTTCTTCAGAGGATATTTTAGATATTGAAAAGCAGGGAGGACCAGTCAAAATTAGTCGCGTTTTGCGACCACAGATTATTTACCTGTCGCTGAATAATAAGAATACAATTTTTGCTAACGAAAAAGTACGTTTGGCACTTCGTTATTTGGTTGATTATGAGGGGCTTGGAAAGACCGTTTTAAAGGGTATTGGCATTCCACGCGCGAGCTATATGGCGTTGGGAATTCCTGGCGCTTTGGATGAAAAAGAAGGATTGCCCTTTAGATTAGATTTGGAAAAAGCCAAACAGTTGATTAGTGAGGCTGGTTATCCCAATGGTTTTAAAGCTAATCTTTTATTGGGGAGTCTTAGTTATATGTCCTCTGTCGCGCAGTCTATTCAAGCCAATGCACGCAAAATTGGTGTTGATTTTACCATTGAGAAAATGGCACAAAATCAATTGTTAAATCGTGTGCGTAGTGGAAATTATGATAGTGCACTTATGGGATGGGGAAGTGCTGATCCTGATGGGCATCCTGCTTCGTTAAATCATGTTTTTAATCCTGATCCAACATTTACAAAAAAGCATAATATGTATTTAGCTTGGCGCACTGGATATTATGATGAAAATATCAATAAAATGGTGATGGATGCTTTATTTGAAAAAGACCAAAATAAGCGTCTTTTGCAATATCGTGCTTTACAGAATTATGTATTTGAACATGGCCCTATGGTTTATTTATTTCAGACATATTATACTGTTGGGATGGGACCAGATGTCAAAAAATGGGCTTGGAATAGTTTTAGACTTTATTACAATGAAGCAGAAAAATAAAAAGAAGCATTGTTATCGAGAAGAATTGCAAAACATGCCGAATAATAAATCGTTCCATATGTTTTGTCGCTACAGAGGGGATTTTTATAATGGTTTTGCCACTTTCAGAGACTGAAAGAGCTGTATCAGAAAAGCAGAGAAAATTATTTTTATGGAATTTTTTGTTCAAGGGATTAAAAGTTCTTATTTCAGTTTTTATCACATTGCTTGGGTTGGTGACGATTACTTTTTTTCTTGGTCATCTTCTTCCTCTCGATCCTGTTCTCTCTATTCTTGGTGATAATATCAGCCAGGAAGCTTATGATGCCATGTATTATAAGCTGGGTCTTGATAAGCCGTTGATTGTTCAATATTGGAAGTATCTTCATAATGTATTTTTATTTGACTTTGGAGATGCTTTAACGTCTGGGCGTCCTGTTTTAGAAGATATTATGCGTGTATTTCCTGCAACATTAGAGCTTGCAACTGTTGCTATTGTTATTGGCACGACTCTTGGAATCCCATTTGGTGTTTTTGCGGCAATGTATCGCGATTCATTTATTGATTATGTTGTCCGTGTTTTTACACTTTTGAGTTATTCTACGCCGACATTTTGGCTGGGGCTCATGGCATTGTTAATATTTTACGCTAAGCTTAGCTGGGTTGGTGGTCCAGGGCGTCTTGATTTTCTTTATGAATTTTCTTTTGAACCCAAAACAGGATTTTTCCTTTGGGATACTGCTAGCCAAGGACAATGGGAGGCTTTTGGGAATGTCTTTAGCCACATTATTACGCCTGCTTTGATTTTGGCTTTCGGGGCTATGGCTTATATTAGTCGTATGACTCGTGGGTTTATGATTGAGCAACTCAATCAGGAATATATCATTACAGCACGTGTAAAGGGATTATCATGGGCGCGAACTGTTTGGGGGCATGCCTTTCGAAATGCTGCTGTTCAAGTTATTACTGTTGTTGCACTTTCTTATGCTTTTTTATTAGAAGGGGCTGTTTTGACGGAGACAGTTTTTGCTTGGCCTGGTTTCGGACATTACTTGACTAATGCTCTTCTCGCTGGAGATATGAATGCAGTTGTAGGATGTACTTTACTTGTAGGATTTATCTTTGTCGCCATTAATTTATTTTCTGATTTGCTTTATCGCATTTTTGATCCAAGGACACGTTGAATATGACAGTCAGTAATCATCATAAATCACAATCATCATCTTCTTTGAGCTCTTGGTTAAACGATTCTGTTCCACGGTCCATAATTCAAGCAAACATACAAAGAATTTACCATGCACTGGTGAAGTTTTTTCATAACTTTTCGGCTGTATTTGGTTTGTTTATTATTTGTATTATTATCGTATGTGCACTTTTTGCTCCTTGGATTGCGACGCACGATTTTCTTAGCAATGATTTGGGTCATCGGTTGCAGCCTCCCTCTATGGCCCATTATTTTGGGACAGATGAATTAGGACGTGACATTTTTAGTCGCCTTGTTTTTGGTTCTCGTATTACTCTTTATGTTGTCTTTCTTACAACAATTATTGTTGGGCCAATAGGGCTTATTGTTGGGACTGTTTCTGGTTATATGGGAGGATGGGTTGATACTGTGCTCATGCGCATTGTCGATATTTTTCTCGCTTTTCCAGGTTTGATTTTAGCTCTTGCCTTTTCAGCGGCATTGGGACCGGGGATAGAAAATGCTTCTATTGCAATTTCAATTGCAGCATGGCCACCAATTGCACGTTTAGCGCGTGCTGAAACTTTGACGATACGTTCTTCTGATTATGTTTCTGTAGTTCGCTTGCAGGGTGCTTCTGCTTGGCGAATTATTTTGTTTCATGTTGTGCCCATGTGTATTCCTTCAGTGATTGTACGCTTAACTTTAGATATGTCTGGGATTATTTTAACAGCTGCTGGCCTTGGATTTTTAGGGTTGGGAGCACAACTTCCAAGTCCTGAATGGGGGGCGATGCTTTCTTCGGGGCGGGAATTTATGATGACAAATTGGTGGTTGGCAGCAATACCAGGCTGTGCAATATTATTTGCAAGCCTTGCTTTCAATTTGTTGGGTGATGGTCTTCGTGATGTATTGGATCCACGCAATGGGTAATAAATTATTAGAAGTAGAAGATTTACGTATTTCTTTTCCTACAACGCGCGGCATTGCAGAAGTTGTGCGCGGTGTTAGCTTTTCTGTCGGAAAAGAAAAAATTGGCATTGTTGGTGAATCTGGGTCTGGAAAATCAATGACTGGACGGGCAATACTAAAGCTGAGTCCAAAATCAGCCATTGTTAAAGCTAAAAAAATGCGCTTTGAGGATGTCGATTTATTGATTGCAAGTGAACCTCAGATGCGAAAAATCCGAGGTAAGCGTATTTCAATGATTTTACAGGACCCCAAATATTCACTTAATCCCTTAATACGGATTGGGGAGCAGATTATGGAGGCTTACCGTATTCATTATCGTGTTTCAAAAGCTGAAGCGCGGGAGCGAACCGTATCTATGTTAGAATCTGTTCATATTCGTGATCCTGAACATGTGATGCGTCTCTTTCCTCATGAAATATCTGGGGGGATGGGGCAACGTGTGATGATTGCAATGATGCTCATTCCAAAACCTGATTTAATTATTGCCGATGAACCAACATCTGCGCTTGATATTACGGTCAGACGACAAGTTTTATCTGTATTAGATGAACTTGTGACAAAGTCTGGATCAGGGCTTATCTTCATTAGTCATGATTTGAATATGATTGCTGATTTTTGTGATCGTATTTTGGTGATGTATGCGGGACGTGTGCTAGAAGAGTTGCCTGCTTCTGATTTGTCTCACGCTTGTCACCCTTATACAAAGGCTTTGCTAGCAAGTTTGCCACGGCTTGATAATCCTGTTGATGTTTTGGCTGTTCCTGAGCGTGATCCTGATTGGTTGTGTAATCCTACGATTGTTAATGGTGTTGAGGAGGTTCCTCATGGCAAATTGTGAGAATATTATTGATGTTTCTAATTTATCTGTAACGTTTGGGCACAGGCACAAGGCTGTAACCGTTGTTAAAAATGTTAATTTTCATATTAAGCGTGGTGAAGCTTATGGTTTAATTGGTGAATCCGGATGTGGAAAATCAACTATTTTGAATACATTGGTGGGGCTTATTCCAGAATATAGTGGAAAGTTTCTTTTTGATGGAGAAGAGGTTGCAAAAAAAAGGGACAAGAGTTTTCTGCGCCGTATTCAAATGGTTTTTCAAGATCCTTATGCGTCGCTTCATCCAAGAAAAATGGTTCATACGGTTCTTTCTGAATCGCTCAAAATCCACGGCATGGATAATCAAAGAGAAAGGGTGGAGGATGCTTTAGATTCCGTTGGCTTAAATTCTTCATTTCTTTATCGTTATCCTCATGAATTATCTGGAGGGCAGCGTCAACGTATTGCTCTTGCTCGTGCTTTAATTATCGAGCCAGAGGTTTTGTTGCTTGATGAGCCAACATCTGCATTGGATGTGTCGGTGCAGGCTGAAATTTTAAACTTGTTGAAATCGTTACGCGAGAGAAAAAAACTTACTTATTTGATGGTATCTCATGATCTTTCTGTTGTTGCCCATATTTGTGAACGGGTTGGAATTATGCATAAAGGAATTATACTTGAAGAACTTAGCAATGATGAATTGCGTAATCTCCATGCACAACACGATTATACAAAAGAGTTTTTTGAAGCCAGTATTGAGCCTATAGTCCATAGAGAACAAAGAGCGTGATCGATTTTCCAGAAGAAAAAATATTTTTTCTGTTTTGAAGTTTTCGGAGATGTTTGGCGGCTTTGTTGAAAGGGAAGGGAGGATAATAGGATTTTTTTTAGTTATGAATTTGCTGGATAGTGTTTGAGCTATAATATTTAAAAATCCTATTCGAACTCTGGTTTTGAAATATATAAGTGATTTAACATAAACTCTTTGTTTGATAGTGTTATCTTATTTTTTTGCTTATCATTTTATGTTTAGTTTTTTTATTTTAAGATTTTAAGCATTAAATGTATGAGAAATAACAGAAGAGAATAATGGCTGCGTATTCCGAAAAAGCTTCTTATTATTTTATAATATCATCTTATTTTTTAGTTGTACTCTTTTTATAGTTTTAGGCATGATTTATTGGAAAATGCTAAGCATTATTCTTTATAAAAGAAGAGTTTTTGTAAAAAAAATCCAATGATCAATGACAGTCTTCAAATATTTTTTTGTTTTCTGTTTAAAAAAACATTTAAAAAACAAATCGTCATAGAATAAAAAAGGCAGCTATTATGCTGCCTTTTTTGTTTGATGAAGTGTATAGAATAACAATACACTTGTTGTTAACGTTTTACCTTAAAATTGATAGCGTATTCCGCCTGAAAAACTTGCTCCCGATATACCGGTTTTTTGCAGCTTTTGTTGATAACTCACATCACCATGAAGGGAGAGGTTCGTGGACAATTGTGCATTGATGCCAAGCCCACCTTCAATCGCAGCCCCCATAGCATCAAGTTTATAATCATTATCAATATGGAGTGCTTGATCATCTCCAAAGGTTTTGATCAAGTTGACTTTTCCATAGAAGGACATAGGACGGTTGTTTTCAGCGGCAATGCTTTTGGTCAAACGTCCGCCAACACGGATCATCCATTGATGAGGATTTTGCATGTCAATGGTCAGATTATCAGCATCTAAAATTGTATCAAATGTCAAATGTTGATAAGCAACTTGTGCTTGTGGTTCAAACGTTACACCTTGAAGGCTGGTTGCGAATTGTTTGCCAACAGTGGTGGAGATGTTCAACATTTTGGCATTCTTCAACTTTGCGGTTGTCCCAATGAGGGCATTGGTGATCTCTCCTTTTAGGAAGCCATAGGATAACAACGTATCAAGATAAAAGCCATTGTCGTATTGTATGGTTCCATAGGCTGTGAGGGACCATTTATCAACGGTGTTTTTTCCAGCATCTTGCATATCTTTTGGCGTAAAGGAAAGCTGTCCATAGGTTCCTAAAAGACCGAAACGTGTTGTGGTATTATGCCCTTCCAGTGTTGCAAAGTTCACCCCTCCTTGTAGAGCGGCATAGCGAAGATCAGCACCGCTATAACCATATTGACGTGGCGCGCTTTCAGAGGATAAGGTTCCTCTGCTTCCATAGGTGTGTAAGAAAAAGCCATTCTGTTTTTCTTGTCCTTTATCTATGAGCGATGTTCTGATATTTGCCAACAATGCGTTTTGTTCAGCCATATCGGTCAATCCACTATAGAAGAGAGCATTTGGCATGACCAAATAGCTTGCCATTTGTGCTACAGGCGCTTCTACTTTTGAATCAGGAAGAAATTCTTTATGTAAGCGGAAATCCCAGAAACTCTCATTCTTTTCATCAAAGAGACTTTGTTCAATATTCGCTTGGCCATAGCTTGATTCTGGTCCGTAACCTGTTAGCGTATATTTATAAGGCGAACCACCCCTTGTGATATAACCATGGGCTAATTTGAAAGAATTTTCATCAGCCTTTCCGGAAACTTGGATCAGTGAAAGCCCGCCTATGTTAGAAGGATCGGAAGCATTTATGACACTCTCTTTATCTCCTAAATCGCTTTGAATATAAACTGTTGTGGAGCCTGAAACATCGCCGTGAATAAGAAGATGATCGGTTTCTTGCTCTGTGATTGGTGTGCCATCAGTCCATTTTGTATTGAAATAAATTTTTGCATTGCCTGTTGCATTATAGACGGATTGGGTATCTGGTTTTCCAGAGCCTATATGCAATGTGTGGTAATGATCTTCTGTTGGCTCTTGAAAAATGAGAGAGCTATCATTGAGATCCAGAACAGAAATGTCAGAACGTGATCTTTGAGCAATATCAAGCAAATTGCCTTCAGCATCTTTCTCTTGTGTACTGTTTTTTAAGAACCATTGTGTCCCGTTTTTCAGATCAAAGTGTACATTTCTCTCTTGTGAAATGTTGGCTCTGCCTTCTAAAGTGGAATGATCTGCATTTAAGGTAAAGCTACCGTTGGAGATCTTCTTTACGTTTTTATTATTCCAGATATTTTCCTCTTTCCCAGAAATTTTGTCCCAAAAAATATCATCATCTAATAACATATCGGCGTGGATTTTTGAATTATTAAGATTAACTGTACCGATTGATAGAGTAGGAATATCTTCAATGCTCTTTTTAGCAAGAGCTCCAACAAGAATTCCAGTGCCATTTTCAACATGAATATTGCTATTGGTTAGATTGATTTCGCTATTTCCATATATTTGTAGATCATCTAATTCATCTGTATTGGTTTTCGATAAAGCCACTAGTTGCATACCTATTCTTTCTGCTTTTACATCAGTATTTGCTAGGTCAATCTTTCCCCTAGCTGCTGCGAATAGTGCAACTTTTTTGACGTCTATTTCATTTTTAGTGCCATTCTTCATGATAATTGAGGCACCATTGCTTGCTGCAAGACCAAGATCAAAACTTTTAATGGTTGTGTTCCCATTTAATTCAATTTTGCTCTCAGGTTCCCACGAGCTTACAGCTATGGTCACTTTTTCGCTCTCACCACCGGTCATTACTAGATCGCCACTGGTGATCTTGCTTCCACCGTCTGCATAAAGACCTTCATCAACATTTTTAATAGTTGTTTTACCTGTTAAGTTAATTTCACTGCCAGCGCCTTCTGTCGTTAGACCAGAGCGTTCTGTGTCGGGATCTGTGATAGCTTTTCCTCCGGTGATATTTAAATTTTCACCGGTAATTTTACCACCATCAGCTGCTCTAAGACCGTCTAAAGTATTGTTGATTGTTGTATTGCCATGCAATTGAATTGTGCTCTCACCAAGTGCAAGTGCACCGGTCCCTATGCCATTTGTTGTGAGCGTAACATCTGTGGCATCGATCTGTCCCTTGTTTTTTGTCAATAATGCTGCACTACCACTTTTTGCAGTTGCTCTTCCTCCTACCATTATAATTTTTGAATCTGGACCGTCTGCATAGATACCGCTTCCATAAGATGATGTGACCGTAGCGTTGTTTAAAGCAATGGAACTTCCCTGTTTTGCATATATTCCATCTCCTTTGCTTTCAAATGAGCCTCCAGAGACTGTTATTGTAGATTCATTATCGGCTAAGATGGCGCTTTCTGCTTTTGTCACGGTTACATTGTTTAAAATGATGGTACTTTTATTTGCATCTATTCCATAGCGTAATAGTGCATCATCTTCATCTTTAATGCTTGATATGGTCACATTCTCTAGTTTGTTTTCGGCACTGTTACTACCTTTAAAGGTTGCACCATTATAGAAAGCTTTAATGGATCCCCCTGTCATGCTGACCGCGCCATCATCTTTTGCAAGAAGTCCTTCATCCTCAGATGATGTAATTGTAGAATCATTTACAGTGATTGTACTGCCGTTTTCAGAAACTATAGCTGCTCCTTTTGCATTAAATGATCCTCCAGTGATCTCTATTTTAGAATTACTATCTGCAACAATAGCGTTTCCGACTTGTTTTACATTTACATTTTCTAGAGCAACTGTACTTTCTTTTTCTGCTTTGATTCCATTAATGAGTAGCTCATTCCCTTTATTGCTTGATACTTCTATATTTTTTAGTTTGTTTTTGTTGTTTTTACTTTCGGTAAATCGAGCACCCACGAGTGAAGCATTAATAGAGCCTCCATTCATACTGATTGCACCATCTTTTTTTGCCTGAAGTCCAATTATACTATTTTTAATCTTTGTATCATCACCTGTTAATTCAATTAGACTGTCTTTACCTTCAGAAAATACACCAAAGCCACTTGTAATCAAATCATTATTTTCAACGGGGTCAGCACCATCTATTTTTAGAGTAACATTTTCGATCGTAATGTGCCCGCCTTCTTTTGCCGCAATGGCCCCTGTTTTTCCAGTTACTTCTCCTCCGGTCATTTTGATTATTGATTTTTGTTCTGCTGCGAGTCCAACGTTATTAGATGATGTAACTTTAGTATTGTCTTTTAAAGTGATTGTGCTGCCATTTTCAGCGTGTATTGTTATCTTCTTAGAGTCAAATTCTCCTTTAGAGATTGTTATTTCAGAATTACTATCTGCAGATACACCACTGTCTGCTTGAGAGAAACTTACACCTTCTAAATAAACTTTACTTTTTTTCTCTGCTTTTACTCCAAAAAGTATTGCAGTTCCGCCTTCATTATTTGATATTTCTACGTCTTTTATTTTGTTTTTGTTGCTATTACTGTTCGTGAAGTAAGCGCCAGCTTGTGAAGCTTTAATAGAGCCTCCATTCATAGAGATCGAGCCACCTTTTTGTGCCATGAGCCCAGAGTTACCAGATGATGTAATTTGAGCTCCCTCTATAGTGATTTCACTGTTTTGCAAGGCAGCTATTGTTGCCTCTTTTGAAGCAAATGAGCCTCCAGTGACTTTTACTTTAGAGTTACTATCTGCAAGAATGGCGTTTCCTGCTTGTTGTACGGTTACATTTTCTAAAGTAACTGTACTGTTCTCTTTTGCTTTTATTCCAAAGCTTATTTGTTTTCCGTCTTCATTACTTGATATTTCTACGTCTTTTATTTTGTTTTTGTCGCTATTACTGTTCGTGAAGTAAGCGCCAGCTTGTGAAGCTTTAATAGAGCCTCCATTCATAAAGATCGCGCCGCCGTTTGTTGCTCCAACACCTACGATAATGGCAGAATCAGTTCCTTTAATGGTTGTTTTATCCCCCGTTAATGTTATTATACTGCCCTTACTTTCAGCTGTTACAGCAGCGAATGATTTTACAGACCCTTCGCTGGTATTTTTATTTCCGGTTACTGTTAAATTTTCACCAGTGATTTTTCCACCTTCTTTTGCATGAATGATTTCATAGGCTTTTCCGGTTTCTCCAGTGACTACTTGCCCTTCTCCAGAAACTTCAAGAGATGCAGCATGGACATTGAATTGGATATTAAGCAGCACGATAGCTGCTGTTGCCATAGATGACAGAAGGGATTTTTTATACACGGACACTCTCCTTTTAAAGCCCCCAATATTTACTTCCCCGCACTTTTCAAAAGAAGAACAGAAAATAGATATTGCTTTTCGTTAATTACTCGTAGCTTTGGTAATTTATTTTTTTTTCTCTGTCAAAGGTAAAGTTGAATTTATCGTTAAATACGCAATATTTAAGTTTAATTTATAATGTATTTTTTATTATATTTAAAAAATACTTTTTAGTATTTAGTGCAATATTATAAGGCACTCAGAATTTCCTCATGATATTTTATTAATGGTCAGATGTGCTTTGATGCCAATATTCATGGGTATATTAAAGCAAGATAGAAATGGCTGGACAGAATAATGCAAAAAACAGAATGAGGAGAGGGAGGCCATGAGAGATCCTTTGCTGATGTTAGGACCGCATCAATTTTATGTGGACTGGCTGAACTTCCAATCCTTTGAAGAAGAGTTTTCTGCCTCATGGGTTTGTCTAGAGCGTTTTGGTGGACCCCCTGGTTTACAATTTACCGGCTATGGCAATGATCCCAAAACCATCCACGGGGTATTATTTCCAGAAGAGTTTGGTGACCGGGTTGCCATTGATGCCATCACCAGAACCATACGTGCGGCTCAACCCGTTCAGATGATCTGTTGGATGAGTGATGATAGCTACAGTGCCTTAATGCTTGGATCCGTGGTGATTACCAGTGTCACGAAAGATCATGACTATATTAGCCGCTCTGGTCAATCGGGGCGTATTCGCTATTCCATTAGTCTGTTGCCGTTTTTTGATGGGGGAAAACCACAAGGTCAATATCAAGTGGGACAATATCAAGAGGAGGATAGTCCATGAAGATCCCCGCAAAGCAGCTTGTGGTCGAACTTGAGGATATGAGTCTAGACCTGATTTGTTATCACCATGCCTTGTCTGTTTTAGGGGATCGGAGGCAAGCGGGTTTACTGAAAGGTTATTTAGAAGCCACCCTAGAGGCTAATCCAGAGATTGCTGGGTATGATGCTTTTTTGCCGCGGGGCTTAAAAGTCTTTCTGCCTGAATTTATCTCCCATGAAAAGAACAGTGTGGTCAAAAGGCTATGGGATTAATGCGCACATATCCCTTTATTGAGGTGAGGGTAGGGGAGAAACTTGTTCATGAGGTTTTTTACCAACGTCTTTTAACGGCAACCATCACAGACCATGCGGGAAATGAAACTGATACATTCGAGGCAGAGTTTGATGATAGCGGCAATGATTTAGAGATTCCCTCCAGTAACAGCGCGCTCCATGTTACCTTTGGTTATCAGGACAGCATCAGTGCTTTTATGGGGTGTTTTGTTGTGGAATCGGTGATCAGTTGTGGGGGCAGTGATGGAGAAATCTTGCGTCTTTGTGGCAAAAGCGCCTCGATGCGTAAAGAACTCAAAGAACAGGGAAGCGAACATTTTG
>NZ_JAQISX010000016.1:0-51733 GCF_028618425.1 Bartonella sp. ML70XJBT | reverse complement strand
ACATCCTCTTTTGTAAGCTCTTCATCTGTTTTTTTCTTGGCTGGGCGAATAAGGCGCAATTTGCTTGGCTCTGATGGCGCATTAAAACCATAATGAACCGGTTTAAGCGTTATGGTACGCCCTTCAAAATGCATCCATGGTGCTGTATAGCCTGCTGCCTGAATGAAAAACATCATACTTAAACGGTCTGCATACCAATCAACCAACCCATCTTTTGCTTCTTTACGCAAATTAAAGGGAACACGTTGTTGATCAATAGAGCCTTCATATTTGATGCGCACAGCATGAGTAAGCTCGTTGATGCGCACCTTTTCATTCATAAATTGGAGGGCTTCTTCATTGCCTTCTAGCGTTTGTCCCTCGCTAACGCCATCCCCCATAAGTTGAACGCGTAATCCACTCGTAACGGAGTCACCAGCGGATTTTCCTAGCACATCCAACACTTGGATAATGCTGTTTTTGCTCTCCCCCATCAGCGGTGCAATGGGCAACGCTTTTGAGGTCTCTGTGTTTAGCATCTTAGCCCAAACGCCAACGGCTAATGGGTCATTGAGCTTTACTTCTGTTACTGCCATTTCAATCAATGCCTTTCTTGGTTTTAAAACTCGCCTTGCGGCTCCCCCAAACGATAACAATCACTTGGGTTCTCTCTGTCGCGCCATTGCGCACATCTTCATGCTCTACTCATAATTTGTTCAAATTTTTTGGGATTTTTCTCAACCCATGCTGCAAATTCTGCTTCCGGCATGGAAAAAAGCGTTCTCACATCCATACCACCTGTTAGAACTTGCCCGCCGCGCGCTGTAAGCGTCCGCGCTGCTTGAGAGCGCTCTTGAAGGACTCCCACTTCGTCCTTAACTGGTGCTCCACTATAGCCAAAAGCTTTCGCTTTTTGCACCAGCACCTCAATTGGATTTATACCGGCTTTCTGACACTGCTGGCATATTTGGCGCAATTCAGCACCAATTTGCTGTTGCCGTGCTACAGGGTCTTTCCATTGCGGATAAAGGCTAGCTTGCGCTTGTAGAACATTGTCTGCTCTTTCATAGAGATAGTCCGTGATACTGTCTAAATCTGGATATTTATCTTGTACCTGCGCTTTGGATTCCTCGAAATATTCCCCTAACTTTTGACGTTCATATTCCTCTTGACTCATGCGCTCTTGGCTCTCTCTCATATGAGAAAACTCATCAAGCAATTTCTGTTGTTCCTGTACCTTATGACTAAGCCATGCAACATGTGCTTCTGGGTCGTCTTTTAGAGAGGGAACATTTTCCTCACGGCGGCGCGTGATTTCTTCTTGCATTGCGGCATATTTTTGCGCAAGTTCAATAGCCAATTCACGCGCTTCAATGGCGCTTTGTTCTGCCTTTTGACGTGCTTGCCGCTCTTGCTCTAATTTATCAGATTCTATTGTATCAGAACTTGGCTGCTCCTGAAGAGCTTCTACAGGTAGCTGTTCAGAACTTTCCTCTGATTCAAACACCTCTTCAACTTGCTCTGGCTCGAACAACTCAACAATACGCTATGAATGGAATCCCTTAATGACAAGCCATAAAACATCACACTGAGGCAATTTGGAAATCTTATAGAACATTAACAATATAACAGTGAACTCTTCAAAGCACTCCCCATTATGAGTTTTGGGGGGGCTTTTTATAGGTATTATTTTATTTTTTAATCTAAAATAAAAATCATTATATTTCAATATGTTAATGTTTTAAAGAAACAACCTATATTAAATGCAATCCGTAAATATAATCTATAATATATATTTAAAGGGGTTTTGTAGGTTTTTTTTGGGGGGGTAAGAACCTACAAAACCTATCAAAATACTCATTCTGATATTTTAAAGCACGTAGTACATTTATCTTGATTAACCCGTGAAACGAACAGCAAATTTCACTACTTTGCTGATCTTATTCCATGTCATGGGCTGTTGATAAGCAGCCTTAAAGACCCCTTTTGAAAAAAAAATTCTGGTTTTGCAAGAATTTCACCTCATCTGACACTCGCTATTTATCCCAAATGGATTTAATTGACTTCAATTTGATTATTTTGAAGAGAATTAATCAGTAGAATATATTGTCATGGAGTCTATTCTTTATATCTCACCCTCTTTATTCTGATAATAAACATGTCTCTTTACGCTCTCTCTTACAAGCCTATCGTGATCAAGCGATATCAGAGCAAGAAAAGCAAGCTGCTTTTGAAAAGTTTGTCATTGCCTATTTGACGCAAGACCCGCTTCAGAAGCTTATGAGTATATTGTCAATGGTAGACCCGCTCTTGAATGGGTTATGGGGCGTCAATGTGTAAAGACTGATAAAAAGAGTGGCATTGTGAATGATGCCAATCGTTATGCCGTTGAAACCATTGGCAACCCTGCCTACCCTCTAGAGTTGTTTCAAAGGGTTATTACCGTAAGTTTAGAAACCATGAAAATCGTAAAAAAACTACCAAAATTGGAAATTAGAGAAACTGAATAGACTTGGTATGCCACATAATGGGTATATTAACCTTATAAGGGGTAAAAGGTCTTATACCTATAGGTTCTATACCCCCTTTATACATTGCTTACGTACAATCTTTAAAAGGATAATTTATCATGCGTTATTCTAAAAAGAAGAAACTTGCACTTTTAGATACTCTTATTTGGATTGCTTTAAGACTTTTAAGAAACCCACTCTTAAATAGAATTAGATTTTTTTACATTGCCTTTAAGAGGTTATACCGTAATCTAAAATGATAACTTTATCCTTTTCAAAAGCTTTGTTTAAAGAGAGTTATGTATATTCATTTTTCTTATATTACTTATAGGTTTTGTAGGTTCTTTAAACCCCCACCCCCCCCCCCTACAAAACCCCTTTTTATATATATTATAGATTGTATTTAATATAGGTTGTTTATTTAAAAGATTAACATATTGAAATATATTGATTTTAATTTTTTACCATTCAAAAAAAATAATAGAGGATCTAAAAAGAACTGACAAAACTGACATCACTGACAAAAGCCTATTAAAAGGAATTTTACTGATCTCTATAATTATCAATCTCTCTTTAGATGTTTTCATAACAGTCTATAAATTACAATTATCCTACTTATCGTTTCTCTTATGAAAATGAAAAATGATGCCATGGCTATAAAGCATATAACAGCTATAGAAAATGCGTAAAAACAGCAGCTTCAAATAACTAAACTGTAAATGAACGCATTGATTATAAAGAGAGCACCTATAAGAGGCTATTAAATTTTAAATGTATTATAAACAAAATTCACAAAAAAAATTAAATTCATTTAGTAAAAAAACTGATAGGTTATAAAGTTTAAAATACGCATAATGAGAGCCTTTTTAAATATTATAGATGTATAGATTCAAAACATAACACAATCGTTTCATAAAGCCTATAATATAGCTTTAAACGCATATAAATATAAAAGAAGCAATTCATAATCATAAGATATTATCAATACACAACGTATTTAAAAAATACAAAAAAAGATAAAATATTATTTGACAATAAATACGTATTTTGTTATATGAAGACGGTACGCTAATTTTTGTATTGTTATCCCCATTTCTTCTAAAAAAGCTACTTTTAGAACTTCACTAGAATGGGCGGGGTTATGCGTCATTTGTTTTCATTCCTTTCATCAATGGTAATCTTGATAATCAACAAGCTCCACATCTGTTCCGATAAAGCGAAAAATAACACGCCAATTTCCATTCATCTTAAAAAGTATATTACTCTTTATGCGCATTGGGAACGGCTTTTCTAGATCCTAGTAAGCTGAATATATAGCCTTGTCCGATTAGAACTCCAAAAATCGTAACAAAAACGCCTATGATTTGCATGGTTTGAGGGATGAAGCCGAACAGGATTTGCACCAATAAGGCTGAAATAGGTACAAAATTGAAAAATATCGCCGTCTTACCCGGACCTCGGATCGCTATTCCAATATTCCAAAATAGGTAGGCTAAAACTGATCCTGCAACCCCTATCCAAAGGAGTGCGAATAAACTAGCGCCGGACATAGACATGGTTTCTTGAAGAGGGGATTCGAATAAAAAGGTTAGGACGCCAAGGGCGACGGTGCCAGAGAGCATCGTCCAGCTTGTTGTTTCAAGCGGGGTTGCGTTCTTGACAAATGACCGCGTGCCCACGGTATAGAACGCCCAACCAATGGAACCTAAAAGAATCATAATATCTCCTTTGGCAAAGGAAACATGGTTAGACAAAAATCTCCCATTTGTTATGACTAAATAGACCCCGAACATGCTAATGAGCATCCCTATAACCCTCTCACAGGTTGGGAAAGATTTATTCATGATAGCTTCAATAATATTAGCACTAATAGGGGTTGTCGCCATGATGAGGGAGGCTGTTATGGGATTTGATGTTTGCAAGCCAACAAATAAAGCGCCATTAAACCCTGCCACACCGATAATCCCTAGGAAAATATAAGAAATAAAATTTTGCGATAAAACATGCCACCGCAAGCCTTCTTTGAAAATCATAATTAAAAATATGGCGATTACGGCAATGAGAAACCGCTCAAAAGAAGCTGTCCATGGAGAAACAGTCGTTAAAGCTATCTTAGTGGCTTGGAAATTGGAACCCCAAAAAAAGGTTCCTACGAGGGTTAAGACAAGAGCTATTCTGGGCGTGATTTTCATTGGATAGATCCTTATACTTGATACCAAAGTGGAGCATCGAGACGTATAGAAGAAATTTGTGCGGTATTAGATGAGGAAAGAATAAAGTTGACCGCGGAAGCAATTTCAACGACATTAATCGCTGCAGGAAAGCCTGCATAAGAAGCAATGTGAATTGCTAATTCAATCACCTGTTCGGGCGTGCCACCTACATTAAGCAGACCCTGTATATGCAGCTTCAGCTGTGGAATCGCAGTTCCTAACGTTCCTAACGCTGCCACCGTTATAATTTCCCGTTCAAAGAAGTTGAGGATAGGCCGTGTGTAGATATCACCAAACCCAAACTCAACAACAAAACGAGCTAAGTCTGGAGCAATGCTACCCAGTGTCTTAATAATCATTTGTCCATCGGGGCCATCAATATGTTCTAGTGCCTTCAGTCCAGATTCGTAGCGATCCTCGCATACTAATGGCGAGCCGCAACTAGATATGAAGTCTAGTTGCTTTTCATCAAAGACCTCTTTTGCAGCAAAAACACTATTTAAGGCTGCTGGAAACCCTGCATAAAGTGCCAACTGTATCATTACTTCAATCAGCTCAGCAGGACTACACCCAATATTAAGAGCACTGGTAAGGTGGAATTTGAGTTGCCGTCTTGCATTACCGAGAGTTGCAAAGATGGCAACGGTGGCAAGCTGCCGAATACGGCTTGTTAAGTGAGGTCGCTCATAAATTTCTCCATACACAAAAGAGATGATGAATTTTGCGAGATCAGGGGCAACATCGGCCATTTCTTCAAGAATTGAAGGGGTCTCGACCAATTCCATAGAGCGTAAACGCTCCACGCCCAATTCATAAGCATTTTTCTTATAATTTACAAATGTTTGTTCTTGCATGTAATGGCCCCCTCCCCACGGAGCCTTAGTTGGGTAAGGCTTTTACTTTCCTTAAAAACTAAACCTTCAATTAAAATGCAATACCTTATCTCCTCTTGCGGATTTGCATTGCATGAATCGTTATCGTGCTTTAATATCCTAGTCAATCATTTTGTAAATTTATTTTACATTATAGGCAATCCTTATGAAGCTATAGCAGATAGTAAGGGATTTTTCTATGGCATTAATATTACGTTGATGCAGCAGGCACGTGTAGCCTTTCCAGACGTTGTACTTAAGACTGAGCTAAAATTAGCAAATTAAACCCTTCTTATTCGTATTTGTGCAAGAGAACTGAGGTGTAACTTGTTGAGTGTAGAAACACCATGCATGATTATGTGCGCATTGAGCTATAGGACTTAGTTGTATTTAGTATTTTGCGGCTTGAATTTACCGAGGAAAGTGCGAAGCGTTAAATTTATAAAAGATGCTACTGACTTACCTCTAATCTAGTAAAGTTCTATCATGACAAAGCCATTTGTTGGGGTGTACGGAAGAGCTTTGTTTTTAATTCAAGTTAGAGGTATGTAATAGCAGATGAGTGCAGTACTCCTTTGCTGCAAAGTCCTCCAATCGGTTTAGCTAAAAATATTATGCCGCAATTAGGTGCCCAATATAGCTTGATCATGTCTATAAATTTTTGTTTAATACCTTTAGCACTGGAGAACTTTAGTAAAATTAATGCTGTGTGCCTCTATCAAGTTGTAAAATATATTATGCTTTAAGATCTCGGTAAAAATTTTCATGAGAGCCAAGTGCTAACAAGGTCAAAGTAATCGTGTGATCTTCATAGCTGTAAGCAAGCAGCGTCAATTGCTTGGCCATTTTAAATTTATAGACAAAAACACCAGAAAGATCACCTGTTTTGGCTTGACCAATGGTGGGCGTTTTCATAATGACGCGAACAGCTATGACCGGCAATATCAGTGTATAGAGAAATCGCTCTATCCTCATCTCCAAAACCATAATCACCATACCAAATACAGAGATTTTGAAAGAATTCAAATCTGGACGATTATTTCCACCCCATTACTTATTATTTATTTAACTGGTTATATTCCGTATCTGCATCCCACCTCATCATAGTAGCCTTTAGCTATAAGAATAAAAGCAGATTTGATTATCTATTTTAATAACTAGAACAACATATTTAGTGATCTATTGTTAATATCACCAGATTAATTCTACAATAGTACATTGAATTAATATGTATTTTTTATGTTATATGTTTTCACAGTTAAATTGAAATCATATTGAGATATATCTTGCTTTTTATCTCGATATTTAAAAAGGCTAATCTAAAAATTACAAACCATAAATTTTACTTCTCTTAAAATCATTTTCTTATTTGTCACAAAACTTAATAAACAACTCAAATGACCATTTTAGTAAAATTTTCTTCTTTTTAGATTTAGATAATGAGAAAAATTATTATTGAGGATGATGTTAAATTGAAAAGTTTGGTGCACCCGACAGAATTCGAATCTGTGACCTCTGCCTTCGGAGGGCAGCGCTCTATCCAACTGAGCTACGGGTGCTCCACACCGATTATCAAAATCAGTTGTGGTCTTTTAACTAATCATACGCTCAGCTTCAATGCTAAATTAGCATTCTAATAAAAAAATTACTTATTTGTAAATTATCTAGCAACGTAATCTTTTTTTCTTTTCTACAATGATACTTTATCTTGAAATAGCTTCTCTTTTGGTCTTCAATACTCTTTTTATTATAAAATAGCTTTTATTATAACTTCAAAACTCTCAAAAAATAAGTTACAAGATGCGTTATAATTATCAGGATAATTCTTAAATGATTACATTACCAAGTCGCTTTCATTTTATTTCCGCAGAGACTGAGGAAGCTATCAAAGCTACCCAGAAATTAATTTCCGTCTACGGTCATTCTTCTCTGGAAGAAACTGATATTGTTGTTGCAATCGGTGGTGATGGAACAATGTTACAAACCGTACGAGATGTTATGAACACTGGAAAACCTATTTACGGTATGAATCAAGGTTCTGTAGGATTTCTTATGAATGAATTTCATGAAAAAAAATTGCCCGATCGTATTGCTGTCGCCCATAAAAAAGAAATTCATCCCTTACGCATGATTGCAAAAGCTGAATATCAAGAATCTATCGAGGCACTTGCAATTAATGAAGTATCCCTCTTTCGGCAATCTTATCAAGCAGCAAAAATTCGTATCACCATTGATAACAACATACGTATGGAACAATTAAGTTGTGATGGTATCCTCGTCGCGACACCTGCAGGATCAACTGCCTATAATTTATCAGCACAAGGACCTATTCTCCCCCTTATGGCCCCTCTTATGGCTCTCACCCCTGTTAGCCCTTTTCGCCCAAGACGTTGGCATGGCGCATTGCTCCCCAATACAGTAACGGTGCGTTTTGATATGCTCGAACCTGATAAACGCCCTGTCAATGCTGCTGCGGATAATGTTGAGGTTAAATCTGTCCATTCAGTGACTATTTCAATGGCAACAGAAGTAACAGCTTCAATCCTTTTTGACTCAAGTCATTCATGGGATGAGCGTATTTTATCAGAACAATTTCGCTATTAATGATTGTATTATGCGCTTTATATGTATATGATTGTTATAGTTGGATTTTTTGTGAAAGCATCTTAACACTCTTTAAGAATGAAGAATATTAGTTGTACATATCGTTGAGATAGCGAAGTTAAAAGTACAGAGTAATTGATAAAAAAATGATACCATCTTTGAATAGTTTTGATGATTTAGGTCTTTCCTCAAAGGTTATTAATGCTGTAAAGTTAGCAGGATATACAGTTCCAACGCCTATTCAAAGTGAAACAATTCCTCATGTTCTTCAAAGAAAAGATGTTCTAGGAATCGCTCAAACAGGAACGGGTAAAACCGCCTCTTTCGTATTACCTATGCTCACTCTCCTTGAAAAAGGTCGTGCAAGAGCACGAATGCCCAGAACACTCATCCTAGAACCAACAAGGGAAATCGCAGCTCAAGTTGAAGAAAATTTCGATAAATACGGAATAAATCACCGTTTAAATGTTGCTCTTTTGATTGGTGGCGTTTCTTTTGAACACCAAGATCGTAAACTTGAACGAGGAGCGGATGTTCTTATCGCAACACCAGGGCGACTTCTTGATCATTTCGAGCGGGGTAAATTACTCCTGATGGGCGTTGAAATCCTTGTTATTGATGAAGCTGATCGCATGTTGGATATGGGCTTTATTCCTGATATTGAACGTATCTGTAAACTAACCCCTTTCACGCGTCAAACTTTGTTCTTTTCTGCTACAATGGCGCCAGAAATTACAAAGCTGACAAAACAATTTTTACATTCTCCTGTATCCGTTGAAGTTACAAAAGCATCCTCAACAGCAACTACAATTACACAACGGCTTGTCAAATCTGGAAATAAATCGTGGGATAAAAGAGCAGTTTTACGAGAGCTTATCCAAAATGAAGGTTCTAAACTTCAAAATGCTATTATTTTCTGTAATCGAAAGAGAGATATCTCTGAACTGTTTAGATCGCTCATCAAACATAACTTTAATGTAGGCGCACTTCATGGGGATATGGATCAATATTCACGTATGAATACCTTAGCCGATTTTAAAAATAATAAGCTTACGCTTTTGGTTGCTTCTGATGTTGCGGCCCGTGGGCTCGATATCCCTGCGGTAAGTCATGTGTTTAATTATGATGTTCCTACACATGCTGAAGACTATATCCATCGAATTGGTCGTACAGGGCGTGCAAATCGTCGTGGAAAAGCTTTTACAATCGTCACGAAAGATGATCAAAAATATATCAACGCTATTGAAGAAATAAGCAATGAAAAAATTGAATGGCTCAATGGAGATCTTTCGACTTTAATAACCGATGATCAAACAGAAGATATTGTTGTAAAGAAAAAATCTTCACAATCATCAAAGAAAAATGCTGCCAAAGATGCTCTTTTCCCCCCTAAAAAAACTGTAAAAGAGAATAAAATAGATTATATCAAAAATATGAAGCGTAAAAAAAATCCATCCGAGCAACAACACTCACGAAAAAATACGAATTACGCGCCCCTTGGATTCGGTGATGATATTCCAGCATTCATGCTCATAAAAACGCGTAAATAGGTTCGTACTTTACTCTCTCTAAGCGTACAATAAATAAAAAATGTTTTTAAAAAACTTCTCTTATTTTTTAGAGAGTTTTTCTATTACCTTTTCGCGGCCTAAAAGCTGCAAAAGCTTTCCCATTTCAGGTCCATGATCCATGCCCGTAAGTGCTTGACGTAATGGCATAAATAAAGACTTCCCTTTCCGCCCCGTTTGTTCTTTTAATGCTTTCGTCCAAACTTGCCAACTTTCATTCTTCAATACACCTTCAGGTAAAAAATTGAGTGAAAGCTGCACGAAAGCACGGTCCTCTGGTGCCACGGTATCAAAACTCTTTTCATCATGAATAATTTTCCACCACAAGACAGCATCATTGACTTTATCAATATTGCTTCTTATCGTATTCCAGAAATATTCTGCCTTTTCTCCTTCAATAGAAAGACTTTGAAGACGTGTTTTAACGTCCTCATAATTTAGTTCATGAACAAGATGACTATTCAGAGTACAAAGATCAGCAATATCAAATTTTGCAACCGATTTTGATGTATTTTGTAAATTAAAATGTTTTAAAAGCGCTTCTTGATGGGGATAGGGATGCACATTTTGCGATGTCCCAATCAAAACAGCAAGACACTGAACAGCTATCGATTCAAATCCTTCTTCCCGTAGAGAACGGATAGAAAGATCATTATTACGTTTTGAAAATCCTTTTCCTGAGACTGTCGCCAATAAATTGAAATGACCAAAAACCGGTAATTCTGCACCCAGAGCTTTAAAAAGAGCAATCTGGGCGCCTGTATTTGTAACATGGTCATCGCCACGAATAATATGTGTAATGGCCATATCTACGTCATCCACAACAGACGGTAATGTATAAAGATAGGTTCCATCTTCACGAATAAGAACAGGATCTGAAAGAGAAGCCAAATCTATCGTCTGTTTTCCCTTTACGGCATCATTCCAGAAAACTTCTGTTCTCTTTGTTTTCAAAGGATTATTTTCAAAATTAGGAAGAAGAAAACGCCAATGAGGTTTACGACCTTGCGATTCAAAGTTTTTTTTCTCTTCTGCTGTCAACTTCAATGCAGAACGATCATAAATAGGAGGCAATTTACGAGAAAGCTGGATTTTACGACGTCGTTCTAATTCTTCTGCTGTTTCATAACAGGGATAAAGCAAACCACGTTGTTTGAGAATTTCTGCCACTTCATCATATCGATTAAACCGCTTAGATTGATAATAAATTGCATCTGGTTGAATTCCAAGCCATTCAAGGTCAACAGTAATAGCATCGATATATTCCTGTTTAGAACGTTCAATATCTGTATCATCATAGCGCAAAATAAACTTTCCTTTATGCGCCCGTGCATAAAGCCAATTGAAAAGCGCACTACGAATATTACCAATATGAATATAACCTGTTGGAGAGGGAGCAAAACGAACTTTAACCATAAAAGAATACTCAATTTTTATCGCGAAAATGATTGACAATAGGATAACGACGATCGCGTCCGAAATTCTTGTAACTGATTTTTACACCGGGTGCAGATTGTCGCCTTTTATATTCAGAACCATAAAGAAGCTGTTCAATTTTCTCAACAGTTTCTCGTACATGTCCACGTTGAACAATATCACAAATACTCATCTCATTTTCTACAAGAGATTGCAAAATATCATCTAGAATAGGATAAGGGGGGAGAGAATCTTCATCTTTTTGATTTTCCCGCAGCTCTGCAGAAGGTGCTTTTTTTATAATATTGGGTGGTATGACAATTCCTTCTGGTCCCTTTAAATGATGCAAGTGATTTTTATTGCGCCACTCAGCTAATGCATAAACCTGCATTTTATAAATATCTTTAAGAGGATTAAAACCTCCATTCATATCACCATACAATGTTGCATATCCCACAGCCATTTCTGATTTGTTGCCTGTTGTCACCACCATTGAGCCCAATTTATTTGAAAAAGCCATTAAAAGTGTACCGCGTATACGACTTTGAAGATTTTCTTCTGTTACATCAGAGGGTAAGCCTAAAAAAAGAGGCGATACTATATTCAAAAAAGCTTCAACAGCTTGCTCAATCGGTATGACTTTATAGTGACATCCCAAAAGATTGGCACATTCTTTGGCATCGTTTAATGATTCTTGCGAAGTATAATGATAGGGCATCATAAGGGTGCGAACCCTCTCAGCACCAAGAGCATCTACTGCCATTGCTGTACAAAGAGCTGAATCAATTCCTCCTGAAAGACCAAGAATAACATCTTTAAAACCGTTTTTATTGACGTAATCTTTCAAACCTAAAACACAAGCTTGATAATCAGCGGCTAATCCATTGAGAAGATTTTCATTAGGCCCTGAAACACAGTGCCACCCGCTCGTTTTTCGTTGCCAATGGCTCAAAGCAAGATGGCTGTCAAAGTGTTTCATTTGAAACACTTTTTTACCTTGTCCATTCAAAGCAAAAGATCCCCCATCAAAAACCAGCTCATCTTGACCACCAACCTGATTAGCATAGATAATTGGTACTCCAGATTGAAGTGCTTGCGTATGAACAACGTCTATACGTTTTAAGGTTTTATTACGATAATAGGGAGATCCATTAAGAACCAGAATAATTTCAGCACCTTTATCTTTAAGCTCTGTACTAAGAGAGAAATCATTCCAAATATCTTCACAAATCACTATTCCTAATTTTATCCCATGATAAACAATAGGCTCAGGACGTGGTCCAGAAGAAAATAGACGCTTTTCATCAAACTCAGCATAATTAGGTAAATCAAACTTAAAACTTTCAGCAATGACTCGCCCTTCATCAAGAAGCATGATACCATTGTAAATATCGCTATTACGTCTTAATGGAAGACCAATGACAATTCCTGGTCCGCCTACGGTTATTTTTGCTAATTTTTCAACAGCCTCTTCACATGTTTTTGTAAAAGCAGGTTTTAAAACAAGATCTTCGGGCGGATAAGCACTTATAAAAAGCTCCGTGAATAGAACAAGATCAGCTCTCTCTTCTTTAGCCTTTTGATGTGCCATGACAGCTAAAGAAAAATTTCCTTCAATATCACCGACAGTAGGATTTAATTGGGCAACTGCTACCCGAAAGTTATCTTTCATAAGTCTTTATATCGCTTCATCAGTTTGGCAACCACAACTTTATTCTTCACCACCAGAAATATTATTTTTTTTAATTCTTTTCGTCCATAACGATCTAAAGTAAAAAATGTCAGACAAATTTTTACCTAGCCACCAGCAGCAAGTGCTAACGGGTCAGTTGCACGATTTTTCTTAAGGAGTTCAGCAACAAGAAAAGCTAACTCTAACGCTTGATCTGCATTTAATCTTGGATCACATTGTGTATGATAACGATCAGATAAATCATCTACAGAAATAGCATGGGCCCCACCCGTACATTCCGTTACATCACGACCTGTCATCTCAATATGAATTCCACCTGGATAGGTTCCCTCTGCACGATGCACTGCAAAAAAATTCTCTACTTCTTTTAAAACATAATCAAAGGGACGCGTCTTATAACCATTGGCAGTAATTGTATTGCCATGCATTGGATCACATGACCATATCACCTCACGCTTCTCGCACTCAACGGCACGGATGAGTTTAGGCAAATAACTCTCAACCTTATCATAACCAAAGCGCGTAATAAGAGTAAGCCGCCCTGGTTCATTTTCAGGATTTAAAATATCAATTAATTTTAAAAGCTCATCAGATTCCATGGAAGAACCACACTTTAATCCTATAGGATTTTTAATACCGCGACAATATTCAACGTGAGCATGATCAATTTGACGTGTACGGTCACCAATCCATAACATATGGCCAGATGTTGCATACCAATTTCCTGAAGTTGAATCAATCCGAGTCAATGCCTCTTCATAACCAAGCAAAAGCGCTTCATGACTGGTATAAAAAGATGTTTCACGCAATGAAGAATGCGTTTTGGATGTAATCCCTATGGAACGCATAAAATCAATTGCTTCAGAAATACGCTCTGCCAATAATTCATAACGTTCCCCCTGCGGACTGTTAGAAACAAAACTCAACATCCATGTGTGAACATTTTCTAAATTAGCATACCCTCCTTGTGAAAAAGCACGCAACAGATTAAGTGTTGCCGCAGATTGGCGATAAGCCATAGACATCCGTTGCGGATCTGGAATACGAGAAACGGCTTCAAACTCAATGTCATTGATAATATCCCCACGATAAACAGGAAATTCAATGCCTTCTCTCCTTTCAATATCAGAAGAGCGGGGTTTTGCAAATTGACCAGCAATACGACCAACTTTAACAACGGGTTTAGAATTCCCAAAGGTTAAAACAATCGCCATTTGCAAAAATACACGAAAAAAATCACGGATATTATCAGCTTCATGTTCTGCAAAGCTTTCAGCACAATCACCTCCTTGCAATAAAAAAGCCCTGCCTTTCGCAACAGCTGCTAATTCATTTTTTAAATCACGTGCTTCACCGGCAAAAACCAAAGGAGGATATCTTCTCAGCCTTCGTTCGACATCTTCTAACATAGACTTATCCGGATAAGTCGGAACTTGTTTAATTGGCCTTTTCCTCCAAGAGTCAGGCGCCCATTCTTTTATCATTACACGCTCTCTAAAAAATTAAGCTTCCAGCTTAGCATATCAAAAACTTTTTACCACACTACGGGGTGCTGTTTAATTTTCTATTTTCTTTCCATTTTCATATATATAACTTGGTTTATACATCGTTACTAATTCTTCTGCCATCGTTGGATGCACCGCCATCGTTTCATCGAAAATATCCTTTGTCAGCTTACCCTTAAGAGAAATTCCAATAAGTTGTGCCATCTCACCAGCGTTTTCTCCTAAAATATGAGCACCTACAACAATACGGCTTTCACCATCAACAATGAGCTTCATAAACATTTTCTCTGAACTACCGGAAAGAACATTCCGCATAGGACGAAAAACTGTACGATAAATTTCAAGACTCTTATAACGCTGTATCGCCTCTTCTTCTGAAAGACCTACCGTTCCAATTTCAGGTTGTGAAAAAACGGCTGTTGTAATTAAATCATAATTAGGTTTTGTGGAAATATTTTCAAATGCGGTCTTAACGAAACACATTGCATCATGTATCGCAACAGGTGTTAATTGAATATGACCCGTTACATCCCCTACAGCCCAAATATGGGGGATATTTGTCGTCATTTTCTCATCAACAATAACACCACCAGACGCATTAACTTCTATACCTGCCCTTTCAAGTCCTAAATCCACTGTATTGGGCATACGCCCCGTGGCTAACATAACTTGATCCGTGTTGATCGTTTGCCCATTTGATAAAAGAACATTATAACTATTTTCTGCCGCCTGCACTTTAGAAACTGTCACTTTATAGAGAACAGAAATCCCTTTTTCAATCATTGCATCATGGAGCAATTGTCGTAAATCGTGATCAAAACCACGAAGAATTAAATCACCACGATGAAGGAGTGTCGTCTTTACACCTAACCCATGAAAAATATTAGCAAATTCAACACCAATATACCCTCCACCAACAATGATTATTGATTTTGGGAGTTCATCAAGATCAAAAATCTCATTAGAAGTCACGCAAAAATCGGCACCTTCTATAGTCATATTTGGTGCAACTTTTGCCCCCGTTGCAATCAAAATTTTTTCAGCAGTTACCCGCTCACCCGTAGTAGAAAGCTCTAATGTGTGATCATCGATAAAAGTAGCACGACTTTCGTAAATATGCACATTGTTATTTTCTAACCCCTGACGATATAGCCCTTCTAATCTTGATATTTCTTTATTTTTAGCCGCAACCAACTTTTTCCAGCTAAAAATTGGATCCGCATATTTCCATCCAAAACCAATGCTTTTCTTAAATTCTTTTGCATATTGTGAAGCATAAACATAAAGCTTTTTGGGAACACAACCACGAATAACACAAGTTCCCCCTATCCGATATTCTTCTGCTATAGCGACACGCTTACCAAGACCTCCAGCAAGCCTTGCTGCACGCACCCCACCAGAACCACTTCCAATAACAAATAAATCAAAATCAAAAGAGTCCACAAACTATTCCTTTTTATATATTTACAACGATAGGTTAAAGTCATTTATTATTAAGCGAAAGTCTTTTTTCTTTTAAAAAAATATTTTTCTATAAAGCAATAGTCTAAAAGAGTAGACTCTTAATAAAACATTTAAAACGGCGAAAAAACGCCGCTTTTAAAAGTAAGAAATTTCCGATTACAGTCATGATATCAGTCAAGTTATTTTTTATTTTCTGGAGCTTCTGATTTTATAGGCATAGTAGAATTATTCAAGTTAAGTGTTTCAGACATTTCTTTTTTCACATTTTCTACAAGATCCTGCATAAGAGCAGAGCGCCATACATCAAATGTAGAATAGGAATCACGTGCAATATTAGGAACTTCTGTCAAAAACTTTTTACCGGTATCAGAATTATAAAATGCTGTGATTGCATCAAGCTCTTTTTGCGTAAAATACTTTGCATACACATGGGCAATCTCTTTTTCTAGATCAGAGCGCCTTTTAATTAAAGCAAGCGCCTGCTTATCAACAATATCAGAAATAGCTGTTGCCAAATTCGGATCATCACTGATCAGTTCATTTTTAAAATCTTGGACTGCATTTGGTAAAAAACTATCAAATTGATCCGTTGCATGGATAGCCCTAATCGCCTTTCGGGCTGAATCTAAATGTTGATCACTCACACCCTGTGCATAAACCATTCCAATATTCACAAAAAAAACAGCAATTGTACTGAAACACACGAAAAAACGCTGAAAAGAAAATATTATTCTCATTTAATGATTACCCCAATCGCTAATTATAATTTAAATTCGTTATTCTACCCAAAATCTTTTTTTATTGTGCTAACATATCACCATGTAAATGTCTTTTCTAAAAATCAAATGGTTCTAAAATTTTTATTTGACCATCAGCCATAGCGATAATTGCACGTGAAGCCAACCCCAAAAAAAGACCATGCTCAACAACACCAGGAATGGAAAGAAGAGCATCCGATAATAATTTGGGCTGAAAAATGCATCCCCAAAATGCATCAAGAATAAAATGACCACCATCTGTTTTAAAAGGATTCTTTCCATTCATTCGCAATGCAATTTCTCCAGAGAGTCCTAAATTATCAGCGACTTTTTCGATGGCTTTACGTGTTGTATGGATACCAAATGGATTCACTTCAATCGGTAGTGCAAAAGCACCAAGTCTTTTGACCATCTTTGTTTCATCAGCAATGACAAGCATTGCACGAGATGCCGATGCGACAATTTTTTCATACAACAATGCTCCCCCTCCCCCTTTAATGAGCATCATCTCAGGACCAATTTCATCTGCTCCATCAATATCAAGATCCAGTTCATGTATTTGTTCTAAAGTGCGAACAGGCACTCCAAACTTATGACAGAGCTGTTCAGAATATCGTGAAGTCGCAACACCGGTCACATGTAAACCGTCTGCAACACGCTCACCAAGAAGACGAATAAATTCATTAACAGTTGAACCAGATCCGATACCAAGCCGCATATCATCTTCAATAAATTCAAGCGCTTTAATAGCTGCCCTTTTTTTTAACTGCTGAACATCCATGAATGACTTTACCTTTTATCCGCAAACAACATTTATCACCACTATTACTACCAATAATAATGATAATAAAAGGCAGTCTTTTTACTCAATCTATCTAAATTTAACCACCATCTCTTTTTGAAGAGATGTTACTCGTTATAGAAATATATGATAAGAATAAAATAGGATAATCAACAATTATCTTTTTTATTTCTCCGAAAAAATTTGGAGACTTTTCCTCATTCACAATAAAATCGATAAGCTAATCAATAAAAAAAACGCAAAAATGTATCAGAAATATCTTCTGTTGTTTTTTGTTTTGTTAATTGTCCAGATATGAAAAAATGCGCAAATTATATATTTTTTTGTGAATATTTTCTGTGCATATTCCACGGTCTATAAAACCCTAGAGAAGACCAAATGATATCCCCACCTTTAGTCATCATAACGCTTCCTCTTAATAACAAGTGCTGGGGAGTAAATATTATTTTTGCCTTCTTATGACATGTTGGATTATGCATTACAAATGTCTGAATAAGAATATCTGCCTCTATACAGTGATCTATTCTTTCACGTAAAATGATAACTTTTAATCCATCCTCTAATAAGGATGTACATACATAATGATCACAAACAAATTGTCCGTGAAACGAAGGACCGTACTTTGTTGGTTTAATCGTTTCATTCAAACGAAATGACTTTTTCCAGATAGCTGTTGTAAACTTAGAATGATGATAACGATCAATATATAATTTTCTATCATGGATAACACCCACGAGACGCATATTATCTGCTATAATCAATTGTACAGGTGAATGCATTATACAAATAGAAATACCAGCCAAAATAAAAAGACTAAAAAAGAGCCTGATAGGTGTTTTGAAAAAAGTTAATCCAACCAAGCCTACACTCAATAAAACTAATGCAGACAACGGCATAAAGCCAGGATTCAAATCAGGAGAAATAGCCTTAATAGCATGTGCAATCTTTATCACAAGATCAATACCAAACCCCATAATTTGAAGAGGAAGCCATTCGAATCCTCCTAACATTGCAAGAACTGCGATTAATCCAAAAGGGATGACCAAAATTGAGATGATAGGCAAAGCAACAGCATTACTGATAATGCTTAAAGATGCCATATTAGAAAAATGATAAGCAGCATAAATTCCACTTGCACTTCCTGCTACAAACGAAGACACACATGTTGAAAGTATTGATAAAAAAGCAAAATTTATCACTCTTTCTCCAACATAAAAGGAAATTATTTTTCTTGTACGAAAAAGTGACCTTCTGCTCCACCAATCAAAAAAAGCAATCAAAGCAGCCGTCGCAGAAAAAGACATTTGAAAGCTGGGGCCTAATATTTCATGGGGTCGAATCGCTAGAGTTATCAACCCCGCAATAGAAAAATTACGCATTGTTATAGCAGAGCGATTACATAATATAGCAACCAACATAACAGCAATCATCACAAAACTTCTTTGTGCTGATACTGCTAAACCTGACAAGAGCAAATAAAAAGCCGTTATCATAAATGCAACGATAGCAGCAAATTTTTTATTGGAATAATAGGAAGAAAAAACTGGAAAAAATGCTAAAAAACTACGGATGCTCAAAAGAACTAGGCCGCTCAACAAAGCCATATGTAAACCTGATATAGATAAAATGTGCGCTAATCCAGCCGTACGCAGTGCCTCGTTTATCTCATTTGAAATACCAGCACGTTGTCCTGTTATGAGAGCTGCAGCAACACTTCCCTTTTCTCCTTCAAGGGCTAGAAGGATTCTTTGTGTCATCTTCATGCGTAAATTTTCAATTTTCTGTAGAATGATAGCGAATATTCCATCAGGCGGAGAAACGGATATTTTTATTGGTTTTCCTAAATAAACGCCTTGCGCCCCAATCCCTTTAAAGTAATTATGAAAACTAAAATCGTAGCCTCCTGGACGCACCGCCCCAGAGAATGCGCGAATCTTAACTCTCCCATACAGGCCATCGCCAATTGCTAATCCAGATGGCAAATATCTTGCCGATACGCGAACACGATGAAGACTATGGTATAATATGGGCTTTTCTGTACTCAAAACATCCAAAACTAAGCGAAATCCCCTTTTGGGAACTGACTCAACGGAAATAATTCTTCCCGTCAATGTGGTGACAATGTCACTGCTTAACATGGGGGTTGCAATACGCCACGTTTCTATTTTTGCCGCCAAAGCGCCCAATGCGATACAAAACAAAAATCCCGCAAGAATCCATATTTTTCGGTAAAAACGTGCAAGATAGAATATTCCCCCAAAGATGCTAACCGATACCCCCAATTGTCCCCAACTTGGCTCCAGTTCTAAATAAAAATAAAAAATGATTCCTAAGGAAAAAAAGACTAAAATCAGTGAAAAAAGAATACCAAAAGAAACTTCTTTCTCGATACAATCCGCTAACCATTTTCTAATAACAATGATTGCTTTCTTTAAGAGCATTAATAAAAAAAGTTTTTGTTGCTTATAACTGCCATTCTTTGCATCATCACAGCTAGAAAAAATACCCTGCCCTATCTGATATGCATTTTTTCTTTCTATAACAGATTTTGCGGATAAACCCTCTTTAACTTTACTTTGATTAAACATCCGCTCCCCACTTTAACTCGCAATGCGGCTATTGCACACCCCGTCACCTATGCTAACATAACCTTTCTATAAAGTTCCATAAGTATATCTCAATTTAAAGGAAAATATTCGTGTCTGTTATTACTCGTTTTGCCCCCTCTCCCACAGGATTTCTTCATATTGGTGGTGCTCGTACTGCTCTTTTTAATTGGCTTTATGCAAAACATACCGGTGGAAAAATGCTTCTACGCATTGAAGATACAGATCGAGAACGCTCAACAGAAGCAGCTGTAAAAGCCATTATAGATGGCCTACACTGGATGGGACTTAGTTATGATGGTTCCCCTATTTCGCAATTCGAACGTGCAGAACGTCACCGCCAAATCGCCGAACAGTTGGTCAAAAATGGCAAAGCGTATTATTGTTATGCCTCACCTGAAGAGTTAGCTGAAATGCGTGAAAAAGCCCGTGCAGAAGGACGCCCCCCTCGTTATGACGGACGTTGGCGTAACCGGGATGCTTCTGAAGCGCCTCAAGGTGTCAAACCTGTTATTCGCATCAAAGCTCCTGAGGAGGGAGAAACAGTTGTACACGACCGTGTTCAAGGTGATGTTCATTTTCCTAATAAAGATTTAGATGACTTTATTATCTTGCGCTCTGATGGTTCGCCTACCTATATGCATGCTGTTGTCGTTGATGATCACGATATGGGTGTCACACATATCATACGGGGTGATGATCATCTAACCAATGCAGCCCGACAAACGATCATCTTTAAAGCTATGGGATGGGATATTCCTGTTATGGCTCATATTCCTCTTATCCATGGTGAAAATGGTGCAAAATTATCAAAGCGGCATGGTGCGCTGGGTGTTGATGCTTATAAAACAATGGGATACCTTCCTGCTGCTTTGCGCAATTATCTTGTCCGTTTAGGGTGGAGCCATGGTGATGACGAACTTATGTCACTTAAAGATATGATTTCTTGGTTCGATATTGAAGATATTAACAAAGGTGCTGCTCGTTTTGATCTCAGAAAGCTCGATTCCATCAACGGACATTATATGCGCATGAGCAATGATCAAGAACTTTTTGATGCCGCTCTTGATATTCTACCAGAAACCAATGGGGGAGCACAAATCATTGAAAGACTTGATGAACAACGTCGTGTTCAATTTTTCAAAGCAATCCCACATTTGAAAGAGCGTTCAAAAACACTGTGTGAACTGATTGACAATGCCTCCTTCATTTTTACGCAGAGACCATTACAGCTTAGCGAAAAAGCACAAATGCTTTTAGATAAAAATGGACGAACCATTTTAAATGATCTTTACCTTTCCTTAAAAGCTTGCCCCTCTTGGGATACAAAAGCTCTCGATGAAACTCTTCGCTCTTATATCCAAACACAGAATCTTAAATTTGGATCTATCGCCCAACCTCTTCGTGCGGCTCTCACAGGATGTACCACATCGCCGGGTGTTTTGGATGTTCTTATTTTACTAGGACGCGATGAAGCTCTTCATCGCATTAGTGACCAACTTATCACAACGATAGGTTCATGATGTGTTCTAGGTATATCTCCTCAAATGAGTATCTCATGTAGATACTTCAACGTAATCTAAAAAGAGTTTTTTTATCTTATATCATTGAAATACAGTTTTTATTGAGTAATAATGATCAATAAGGAAATGTTTTTAGATTGCATGTCCTCATTTTTAGAGGCAATCTACCCTCAATACAAGTAAGAAAAGCTTCAGTTATTATATATCTCACACTCTCATGAAGCAGAGTCTTAATTTTTAGAAGAGAAGGATCTGAAAGGAATACCGAATGTCTGAGAATAACGCGCATATTATTGTGAACGATAAAAAAGTAGAGCTTCCCCTGCGTAAAGGCACGAGTGGACCCGAGGTCATCGAAATCGCTTCTCTCTACAAAAAAACCAATATTTTTACCTATGATCCTGGTTTTACTTCAACAGCTTCTTGTGAATCAAAAATTACTTATATTGATGGCGATAAAGGGATATTGCTTTATCGTGGATATCCTATCGAACAATTAGCTGAAAAAGGAGACTTTCTCGAAAGTTGTTATCTTCTCCTTTATGGGGAACTCCCAACACAGAAAGAAAAAAACGACTTTGATCGATGTATCATGCAGCATACAATGGTCCACGAGCAATTTTCACGCTTCTTCCACGGCTTTCGTCGTGACTCTCATCCCATGGCTGTCATGGTTGCCTGCCTTGGTGCTATGTCTGCTTTCTATCACGACTCTATTGATATTACAGATCCACACCAGAGAATGATTGCTTCTGTTCGTCTTATCTCAAAAGTTCCAACACTTGCTGCTATGGCTTATAAATATAGTATTGGACAAGCATTTGTTTATCCCCGCAATGATCTTAGTTATGCTACAAATTTCCTCCGTATGTGCTTTGCTGTTCCTTGTGAAGAATATAAAACAAACCCTGTACTTGCTCGGGCGATGGATCAAATCTTTATCCTTCATGCCGATCATGAACAAAATGCTTCTACATCTACGGTACGTCTTGCTGGATCATCAGGTGCTAATCCGTTTGCCTGTATTGCAGCAGGTGTTGCATGCCTTTGGGGACCAGCGCATGGTGGTGCCAATGAAGCATGTCTAAAAATGCTACAGGAAATAGGTTCTATTAAAAGAATTCCTGAATTTATTGCACGTGCAAAAGATAAAAATGATCCTTTCCGCCTTATGGGCTTTGGTCATCGCGTCTATAAAAATTATGACCCACGTGCAAAAATCATGCAAAAAACTTGTCATGAAGTTTTAAAAGAGCTCAATATTCAAGATGATCCGCTTCTTGATATTGCAATAGAACTGGAAAAAATTGCCTTAAGTGATGAATATTTTATTGAGAAAAAGCTTTATCCCAATGTTGATTTTTATTCCGGCATTACATTAAAAGCTTTAGGCTTTCCAACCGAAATGTTTACTGTTCTTTTTGCATTAGCACGCAGTGTTGGGTGGGTAGCACAGTGGAAAGAAATGATTGAAGATCCTGCACAAAAAATTGGTCGTCCTCGACAACTCTATACAGGCTATGCTATGCGTGACTATGTTCCTATAGATAAACGTGTTAATTAAAGAAAGAAATCAATAAAGCTTCAGTAAACTGAAGCTTTATTATAAATGAGTAAACAACATCCTTTAAAATTTTTTACAACGATGATCAATTAATTTTAAATGAAACTATTAAAGTTCATCCCATCATTAACAATAGCTTTCTTTCCTATATTTCTCCTCCCATACTTGTTGATACAAATAAATCATTTTTTTGACTATGGTCCAGTGTAATAATAATAACAAAATGGGGACAGATAATTTTTTACATTGCTCCTAAAGAGCTTACAGATTATAAGGGGGCTTCATCGTTTCATATTTTTCAGCTTATTGAATAGGAGAACATTATGAAGTTATTAATAAGAGTTCTTATAATAAGCGCAACACTCTTTACCCTACCAGCTAATTCTCAAACTTTGAAAATTGCAAGTGATGCTTCTTATCCCCCTTTTAGTTATATTGACTCAAATAATGAGCTTAAAGGGTTTGATATTGATATATCTTATGCTCTTTGTGAAAGAATGAATATTGAATGTACCATTGTCACGCAAGAGTTCGAGGGGATGATTCCCGGTCTTCTGGCAAAAAAATACGATGCGATTGTTTCTTCCCTTTCTCCTACAAAAGAGCGCTTGCAAAAAGTTGATTTTACAGATCCTTACTACAACACAGTACTGGCAGTTATTGTTACCAAGGCTTCAGAAATTAAAGAAATCTCGACACAAGCCTTTAGAGGTAAAAATCTTGGTGTACAATCGAATACAACACAATCTGCCTATGTAGAAGACCACTATGCTTCTGAAGGTGTAAATATCAAACTCTATCCTTCTACAATAGAAGTCAATCGTGACCTTTTAAACCATCGGCTTGATATCATCATCTTTGATAAAGTAAAGGCATTAAATTGGCTTGAAAATGAAGGAAAGGATTGCTGTAAGCTTCTAGGAACTTTAGAAGAAACAAAATTTCCTGTCGCAATTGCAATCCGTCAAAATAATAATGATCTTAAAAATAGCTTCAATAAAGCAATACAAGAAATTCGTGCTGATGGAACCTATGAAAAAATTATGAAAAAATATTTTACATTCGATCTCAATTAAATATCACAATGGATTGAAATTAATCTCTTTAAGGAAGATTTTTTAACTCTTTGTTGAATATGCAAGTGTAATTAGAAATTCAGTGTCTTGAAAGGTTTGGATTTATCAAAGATAATAATTTCTAATTATTTATCGATTTTTGAATGTTTATGGAATCCAATGATAACAATGAGATTTTATTTTATTAGAATCTAATTTTTTATGTTAAAATTGAATAATCTTATTTTAAAAGAACAATCTCCAATCTTTACTCCTACAATGATGCAAATTAGTCGTTTCAGGAAAGTTGAGCTATCATACAAGCAATAAGATATTTATTCTTCTTTCAATCAATAAAAAAGATAATTTTTGGGGTAATAATGTCTAGTATCATAATCTAATATCATAATCTAAAATAAATACCGATAAATTTTTGCATTGCTCTAGAAAAGCTTACAGATTATAAAAACGTGACAACTTCATATTTTTCCGCTTATCCAATAGGAGAATATCATGAAACTATTAGCAGGAGCTCTTATAATAAGCGCTGCGCTACTTACCCCATTGGCTGATGCGAAAACATTAAAAATCGCCAGTGAAGGCACTTATCCCCCTTTTAGTTATATTGACTCAAATAATGAGCTTAAAGGGTTTGATATTGATATATCTTATGCCCTTTGTAAAAAAATGAATGTTGAATGTACCATTGTCACGCAAGATTTTGAGGGAATGATCCCTGGACTTATTGCAAAAAAATATGATGCTATTGTTGCTTCTCTTTCTCATACACAAGAGCGTTTACAAAAAATTGATTTCACAGATCCTTACTACGATACAGCACTGGCTATCATTGTTACCAAAGCTTCAGGAATTAAAGACATTTCGACACAAAGCTTTAGAGGCAGAAATCTTGGTGTGCAATCGAATACAACACAAGCTATTTATGCGGAAGATCATTATGCCTCTGAAGAGGTAAAAATCAAACTCTACCCTTCTACAATAGAAGTGAATCGTGACCTTTTAAATCATCGACTTGATCTGATTATTGTTGATAAATTACAAGCATTAAATTGGCTTAAAAATGAAGGGAAAGATTGCTGTCTCCTCTTGGGAACTCTGGAAGAAACTAAATTTCCTGTTGCAATCGCACTGCGTCAAAACAATAATGATCTTAAAAATAAGTTCAATAAAGCAATAAAAGAAATCCGTTTGGATGGAACTTATGAGAAAATTATGAGAAAATATTTCACAAACGATGTTTATTAAATGTCACTATGATATTTAAATAAAATCTACTGTTTACTTCTAAAAAATTATCTAACTCTTTCATGAGGAACGCGAGAATGATTGAAAATTTAGCATTGCTATCATTTAGCAGTGGTGGATGGGGAACGGTTATACTTTCTAGCGCAGGAGTGACATTGTCATTGGCGTTATGTTGCGGCTTTCTAGGACTTCCTCTAGGACTTCTAAATGCAGTGATGATTCGATCCAATATTAAGATGGCTAAAGCTATAGCACGTCTCTTTTCAACAGTATTTCGTGGACTACCAGAGCTTTTAACCTTGTTTTTAGTGTACTATGGATTACAAAGCCTTATTCAAAATATCTTTGACTATTTTAATCTTGAAGTCATGTTCAGTATCAATGCTTTTGTTGCTGGTGTTCTTGCACTGAGTATGGTTTTTGCCGCTTTCTCTTGTGAAGTTTGGCTTGGAGCATTCAACATTTTTGATAAAGGGCAATATGAGGCTGCTAAAGCTTTAGGGCTTTCACGCTCAACCACATTCTTTCGTATTGTCTTCCCTCAGCTCATTCGAAATGCCTTGCCAGGACTTTCTAATAATTGGCTTACTTTACTGAAAGATACATCCCTTGTTTCAACCATCGCACTTGTTGATCTCATGCGACAAACGAATTTAGCTGTCGCTGCAACCAACAAACCCATGCTATTTTATCTTGTAGCATGCTTACTCTATTTATTATTTTCAGCGTTTTTTGGCACAATCCTACGCCATTTGGAAACATACACTCAAATAGGCTATAAAAAGGTGCAAAGTCAATGATTCCTGAGTGGCTTTATTTCCTTTTTAATCCTGATCTTTTAAGCCGTTATGGGCCAAAATTTATTGATGGCTTGATTGTTACTGTCGAGCTTGTCTCTATCTCTTGTTCTCTTGGTTTTTTTCTTGGTATGCTTATCGCTTTTGCACGTTTATCAAAGAATACATTTTTACAATATTTTGCAAATGTTTATGTCTATTTTTTCCGCGGCTCTCCTTTGTTAGCCCAACTCTTCCTTTTTTATTATGGGCTTGGTTCAATGAACAGTTTTTGGCAACAGGTTGGTCTATGGTGGTTTTTTCAAAACGCGTGGTATTGTTGTCTTTTTATTTTCACACTCAATTCTTCTGCCTATCAATCTGAGATCTTTAAAGGAAGTTTTCTATCCGTAACCACGGGACAGCGTGAAGCATCAAAAGCTTTAGGTCTGAGCAATTCTGTCACATTTTTTAGAGTTATTCTTCCACAAGCAATGATTGTAGCATTACGTCCCTTGGGAAATGAGTTGATTTTAATGATTAAATCGAGTGCCATTGCCTCACTGGTTACTGTTTATGATTTAATGGGGATTGCTAAACTCACTTATTCGCGTACATTCGATTTTCAAGTTTACGTTTGGGCCACACTTATCTATCTTTTTATTGTTGAACTCATTCACCGTTTTATTGTTTTTATTGAACATCATCTCACGCGATATTTACGGTAAAAAAATGATCATAAAAAAACTTTACCAAACAAAAATGTTGAATTAATCAATTTATTCATCAATGAAAGAATAAAGCAAGATGAATTTAAAAAATAATCAATCAATCTCTCCCAATCAGAACTCTGTGATCTCCATTCAAAATCTTAATAAATGGTATGAAAATTTTCAGGTCCTCCATGATATCAACTTTGATGTTCAAGCTGGTGAACATATTGTTATCTGTGGGCCATCCGGATCAGGAAAATCAACGTTAATTCGTTGTATTAACCAATTAGAACAAGCACAAAAAGGTTCAATCTGTATTCATAATGTTGATATCAATACTGCTCCTATACAACAGCAAAAAAATGTTCTGCGAAAGATAGGAATGGTTTTTCAGAACTTTAATTTATTTCCCCACATGAGCGTTATACAAAATTGTATTTTAGCCCCTATGACAGTTCAAGGGCTTTCCAAACAACAAGCAAAAGAACGGGCAATTCGTTATTTAACGCATGTCGGTATTGAAAAACACTGTGAAAAATATCCTTTACAACTTTCTGGTGGACAACAACAGCGTGTTGCAATTGCCCGTGCGCTTTGTATGGAACCTGAAGTCATGCTTTTTGATGAACCCACTTCTGCTCTTGATCCAGAAAGTGTGGGAGAAGTTTTGGAAGTGATCGCTCAATTGGCCGATACTGGAATTACAATGCTTTGTGTTACCCATGAAATGAGCTTCGCAAAAAAAGTCTCAGAAAGAATACTCTTTTTAGAAAATGGAAAAATTGTTGAAGACACAGCCTCTGATAAATTTTTTACCAACCCTAAAAGTCAACGTGCTTGTGAATTTCTTGCTAAAATTAAACATTAATTATCAAGATATTGCTTTATTTATACAATTTTACCTTTGCTTTTTAAAAGAGTGATAATTTTTTGCGCGCCCACAATCCCTGATGGGATTTCAGTTTTCATTTTCTGTTCCACCACCTCAAAAGCATCGAGCTGAGCCTGGCGCGATAAAGGATTAGATAAAAGTTGTTCTACCTGTCTTGCTAACATGCCAGGACGTATCAATTCATTTAAATATTCTGGAATAATAGGTTTATCAGCAATAATATTTGGAAGAGCAGCACTCCATAACATCATTTTAGGAAAAATAAATAATTTAGAAAAATGATCAAGTTTATAGCAAAGGACCGTAGGAATTTTTGCTAAAGCTAATTCAAGAGAAACTGTTCCATGGGCTGCAAGAGCAACATCTGCTTGTGCAAAAGCATGCCATTTTTCATCTTCACCAACAACAATTTCTACCTTGCTTTTCCAGTCCTGCACAAAGTTACGGATTCTATTCACTAAGTAGGGTAAAGTTGGTAAAATAATCTGTAAATGAGGGATACGTTGTATGAGAATCTCCACTGTTTCTCGAAAAATAGGCATTAAAGAACGAATCTCTAAATTGCGTGATCCTGGCAAAATAATCAATGTGGGCGATGATGTTTGTTGACCACACAAATTTCTTTGTTCTACTTGGCGTTTTTTTTCTAACTGAACTCTCAAAAGAGGAGGATATGTCAAAAGACGATGTCCAACATAGGTGGTAGCAGGACCTCCCAAATCCTGCATAATCTTTTCTTCAAAAGGAAAAACTGCTAAAACATGATCAACAAATCCCCGCATAGCTTTTGCACGCTCTGGCCTCCATGCCCAAACGGTTGGTGCAATATATTTAATAATCGGAATAGAAGGTGCTAAAGCACGTACCTTTTTTGCAACACGATGCGTGAAATCAGGACTATCAACGATAATTAAGCAATCTGGTTGTTCTTGTGCGATAAATTTGGATAAATTGCGAATATGGAGCAGCAGCAACGGTAATTTTTTCAATACCTCCTTTAAACCTATTAAAGCAATATCATGAGAATCAAAAAAGGGGGTTAAACCTAATGCCTTTAAATGCCTCCCCCCAACACCTATCAAATGAATGTTACATCCTATTTGTTGTGATAAACAAGAAATTAAATCTGCCCCGAGAAAATCGCCAGATTCCTCACCTGCAACAATAGCAACTTTTAAGAAACAATCATTCATGATCAAACTTTTCAAAGGTTTCTATAAATAGAGAATATTTGTTGGCTTTTTCTATTGTTGTTTTCAACGATAATATGAGACTTCTATTTGCCTCCACCGCAATTCCAGATAAACCACTCTTTGCAATATTCATTATTGTCGTAGGCCCAATTGATGGCAAATCAACGCGATTATCCTGTTGTGGCTTTGCACATTTTACAAGAACACCACCTTGAGGGGGAATTTGCCCTCTTTCTCGCATTTCACAAACACGCCATAACATATTATCGGTTCCCTCAGCGCCCTCCAAAGCAACTACCCTTCCTTGAACAACCACAACGGCTTGTCCAATATCTAATTGACCTAAAAGCTTTGCTGCTTCTGCTGCTAAAAAAATATCTTTCTTTTCTTTCTTTGTAGCACGCCGTACTGTTAAATTAAATTCTATGGGCGCTAAAAGATCTGGAACTATCTCGTGAGCACCGATAACACAAAAACCATGCGCTTCAATAACTCGTATAAAAGCTTTTAATAGCGCATCATCACCCCTCCTCAAAGCCCCAATTAACTTAGGAAGAGCTAAAAATGTTGTCCAGTCCAATCGCAATTGTGTAAGGAGTGGTCGCTTTTTCACACCACCTGCTAAAACAACATTATAAACTCCAGCTTTTTTTAAGATTTTAACCAGTCGCGCTAACTCTACAATTGATAGCTCGCAGTGCTCATAGCGATAAAGAACAGAATCTGCCTCACCCTGCAAAAGCACAAGAAAAGGATTCTCTCCATTCTTCTCAAGAGCCTGCGCAACAGTAATCGGTAGAACACCACTTCCTGCTATAATAGCAGTACGGCCGGAAAAAAAATTTCTGGCACCCCAAATAGGCATTTTTAATCCTTATGTCCTTTTATTCTATCACCTTCAAATTTTGGTGTACAATAAAAACGCTTTCCTTCTTCCTTAATAAAATTAACAACGTCAGCAACCGACTGAGAAGAAGAATAAAAAGAAGCAACATCATTAACACGCTCTTTAAAGGGCTTGCTATGATCAAAAAGCATCCCAACCGCATGACGGAGTGCGTGAATATCTTGACGCTTAAGCCCTGCACGCTTCATGCCAATAATATTGAGCCCGGCAAGTTTTGCCTGCACACCAACAGCTGTTCCATAAGGAATCAGATCACCCACTAGTGCAGATACACCGCCAATAAATGCATGATGCCCAACACGAACAAATTGGTGAACAGCAGCACCACCACCGATAATCACATAATCACCAACAGTAACATGACCAGCAATCATTGCATTATTAGCAAATGTTACATGATTGCCCACATGACAATCATGAGCGATATGCGCATAACAAAAAAATTGACAATTATCACCAATAACTGTCATTCCTACACTCGAATCAGAGCCTCTATGCATTGTGACGCCTTCACGAATCGTACAATTCTTACCGATAGAAAGGGTCGTAGCTCCCCCTTTATGTTTATTATTTTGCGGCTCTTCCCCCAAAACTGCATGAGAAAATACTTTACTCTTGGCTCCTAACGTTGTCTTTCCCCTTATTACAACATGACTTGTCAAACTACACTCATCACCAATAACAGCCTCTGAACTAATATGGCAAAATGGTCCAACGCGTACATTCTCACCAAGCTGCGCTCCCTTCTCCACAAGAGCAGTTGGATGGATTTTAGTACCGGACATTTTTAATTTCCCATCAATATCGTTTATTCTTCTTCAACAATCATCGCAGCAATTTCTGCTTCAGCGACGCGGACATCTTCTACTTTTGCAACACATGAAAAACGCCTCATACCAGATCTCTTTTTCAAAAGCTGAACATGAATTTTAAGCTGATCACCAGGCATAACAGGTTTACGAAATTTTGCCTTATCAACCGTCATAAGGTAAACTAAATTTGTTTGCTGATTGCCTAAATTTAAAAGTGCTATTGCTCCAGCCGTTTGTGCCATAGCTTCTAAAATCAAAACTCCAGGCATAACAGGTTTTGTAGGAAAATGTCCCGTAAAATGCGGTTCGTTAATCGTTATATTTTTAATACCAATCGCTTCTTGTTCACCATTAATATCAACGATACGATCGATCAATAAAAATGGATAACGATGCGGTAATATTGATAGCAGTTTCTCAATATCAACAGCCTCTAAATCTCTAGTTCCTTCAGTGCTGATCATCTCAGCTTTTCTCCTTTTTAACTTTTCCCATACTGCGCAATGTCGCCACTTCACGAAACCATTGTTTAAATGGTCGTGCTGGGCTTCCCCCCCATTTTTCACCATCCGGAATATCATTCATAACGCCACTACGACCAGCAATCTGAACACATTTACCTATTACGATATGATCCGCTACTCCAACCCCTCCGCCAAGCTGAGACATATCCCCTATTGATGTACTCCCCGCAATTCCACATTGAGCAGCAATAAGGCAATAACGACCAATTTTTACATTGTGGGCAATTTGTACAAGATTATCAATCTTACTTCCTTCTCCAATAACAGTATCTTGAAATGTCCCTCGATCAACCGTAGTATTCGCACCAATTTCCACACCATCCTCAATAATAACGCGACCAAGTTGTGGAATTTTCTCAATTCCAGCTTTTCCCCCAACATAACCAAAACCATCTTGCCCAAGGCAAACACCAGGATAAAGCTGAACCCTATCACCTATTAATGAACATTGAACGGTTACTTTAGGAGCAATATAGCAGTCACGTCCAATACGGCAATTTTCACCAATAACAGCTGTGGATGAAATAAGAGTTCCTGCACCAATCTCAACATTTCTACCGATAACAGCTCCCGCTTCAATACACACATCATGGGCAAACTTAGCCGTTGGATGAATATGCGCATGCGGTGAAATTTCTTTCTGTCCTAACCAAGGCATTGGCTTGACAGAATCAGGAAACAAAATACGACCAACATAAGCAAAATCACGCTGCGGTGTGGATGTCACCAAAATTGCCATCGTGTCAGGAACTTTAAAAACAATATCATTCGTACAAAAAACAGCAACAGCAGAACTATCTCGTAGAGCATCAGAAAATTTCCGATGCTCCACAAAAATAAGAGAGCCTTCCACAGCACTCTCAAGCGAAGAAAGAGTATTAATAACTTTATGAGAAAACTCTGGATTAAGAAGCTTTGCACCCGTCAACTCAGCAACATTTGCAACTGTCAATTGCCGGGACGGCGTAAAAAAAAATGTATCCGCCATCAAAAAACTTTCTCTCCCAGCTTAAGTTATTCTCTTCAAATTTTTCCTTCTTAAAACCACACAAATTAGAACTTCGTAGAAATACCAAAATTCAATTGCTGCAAACGATCACCCTCCTGCTTTGTTATTGGCCAAGCATAATCAAAACGCAAAGGACCAAACGGAGAATCCCACATCAAACTCACACCTGCAGATGAGCGCCAAGCACTTTTGGTATGGGTAACAGGCGGTTCACCCTTAAAAACGGCTTTATAATTATTGCCATAGAGCGTAGCGACATCCGCAAATAAAGCACCGCGCAATCCAAATCCTTCAGGCACAACAGGAATGGGAAACTGTACCTCAGCAGTCGCATTCATATATGTCGTTCCCCCTAAGAAATAAACTTCACCCTTACTGGAAACCTGACGAGGACCTATTCCATTGTATTTGAACCCTCGGATCATATCAGTATTTGCTTTAAACATATCGAAAATACGAACACCCTCTTTGCCTATTTCATGGATATAACCACCGCCAAAGGAAAGTAAACCAACAATATCCTTCTGATCAGAAAGAGTCTTGTACATCATCGCCTTACCCGTGGTTTTCAAGAACTTTGCACTCCCGCCAAGTCCTGCATACTCCTGAAGAAGATGCACATACCATCCATCATGAGGGTTTCTCATATCATCAATCGTATTATAGGTAAAACCATAACTAATCGATGAGCGTTTCCAAGGACTGTGCTTAGCTGCTTGAACAATCGCACCAGAATATTTCCCATATAACTCTATTATATCACTCTCTTTGTTGAAATCATACTCTCCGCCAAAATCATATTCTTCTTGCACATAAGAATAAGCAACATTCGCAGATAATTGATTATTAATAGGCAACGAAAACCGTAGCGATCCTCCTGTCTGCCGTACATCATAGGCTTTATCAGCACGATAAGTGCTGCGAAAAACATCAACGCCAGCCGATAAGCGGTACCCTAAGAAATAAGGATCAACAAATGATAAATTATAATTACGGGATTTCTCTTGCCCCGCTCCTAACCCTAAACGAACGTACTGACCACGTCCTCCAAGATTACGCTCAGTAACAGAGACTTCAAGTGACATACCAGGGCTTGTTCCCCCCGTTGTATAACCTCCAGAAAGAGAGAGATCTCCTGTTGAAGCTTCAACGACATCTATCACCAAAATAACCTGGTCAGATTGCTCAGTGGGAACCATTGAAATATTAACGGCTTTGAAGAAGCCTAAACTTTCTAAACGACGTTTTGCCCGCTGTAATAAAGTCTGATTGTAAGCATCCCCTTCATTTAAATCGATCTCACGACGAATGACGTAATCACGCGTTTTCTCATTGCCCCGTATATCAATACGCTGAATATATGCACGCGTACCTTGTTCAATATTATATAAAATTGAAATCGTATGATTTGCTAAATTACGGTTTCCCCGCGGTTCAACTTTAGCAAAAGCATATCCTGAATCAGCAACCCTATTATTAATAATAGCAACAGACTGTTCAATATCTTCTGCACTATAAACATTACCTGGCTGAGTTTTAAGCTTGCCCTTCACAGATTGAACGTCAATCCCATCAACATCACTTTCAACCTGAATATCACTAATTTTATAGCGCGGACCTTCATCAAGAACGAACGAAATTTTATACGTATTGCTTGCAGCATCAAAAGTTGCCTTAGAAGAGACAACACGAAAATCTGCATAACCACGATTATAATAAAAGCGCCGTAAAGCTTCTTCATCCGCAGCGAGGCGCTCTTCGCTGTAAACATCACCTCCCAACAACTTCGAAAAAATTCCTGAAGATTTTGTTGAAATCACATCACGCAACCGGCGGCTTGCAAAGACAGTATTTCCCTTAAAAGTGATATCTCTAATCTTTGTTTTTTGTCCTTCAACAACATTAAACACCACATTAACACGCCCTTTTCCAAGGTTAATCGTTTGAACGTTAACAGTGATATTATTACGACCTAGAGTTTTATAAGCCTCACGAATTGTATTTATATCAGCAGACAGCTTAGCAGAATTAAAAGGTTCATTTGGCTTTAAAGAAATAAACCGTTTAAGATCTGGGTCTTTAAAAGATTTATTTCCCTGAAATAATATTTGATTAACAACCTCATATTCTTTTACGAATACAACCAATTTATCACCTACTTGATTTATTTTAACATCATAAAATAAACCTAATTCGAAAAGATTCTTCACAGCATGATCAACATCACCACTGGAAATCCCTTGTCCAGCCCTAATGCCCATATTGTCCCGAATCGCCTGAGAACTTACAAACTTATTCCCACGAACCTCAATAGAACGGACTAGAGATGCTTGTATTTCCCCAACCACAGCAATTGACATAAAAACCGTTGCTGGGACAATCATCCCCATCTTTAACACCAACACAGATGCTGCATTTAAAAACTTTGAATTCGTAGTCATTGGCTTTTTTCACCTTACTCTTGTTCCTTGGACACGATGCCTTAAAAGCTAACTGCCATAACAATCTTTTTACAGCGAGACTTTTCATCCCTTAATTACTCATTATAATGTACAACGCCACAATATTTTGCAGACATGGTAAACAACCTTCAATTTATTTTCGCTATTATTACCCAATTTACAAAGCGTTTTCCATAATTTAATTAGCTAAACCAACAAAAATAATCATTAAAGAAGACAAAAATCATAAATAGGAGAAGAAGGGAAAAACCTAAACGAAAAAAAATCCCCTGAATTTTAGTGGATATTTTTCTCCCAGTAATGACCTCAATGACATGAAATAAAAGATGCCCACCATCAAGCGGTAGAATCGGAAAAAGGTTAATAAGCCCAACGCTTATTGAAAGAAAAGCGGCCAAATTCAATAAAGAGATAAAACCTGTCTCGCTCACTTTCCAAGCAATTTTTACGGTTTTAGAAGGCCCACTTAGCCGACAACGATCTTCTTTGCCTCCGATTAAACGGCTCATAAAAAGAACAGTTTGAGTAGCAATGAACGCAGTACGGTTTAAAGCTTCTCCTATAGCTGTTACAAAACTATAGCGAATATGTTTTATATAAGTTGGATCTAAACGTGCAGGATTATTTAAATCAACAGGAACACCTACACCGATCATAGTACTTTGTGTTCGATTCCCAAACCCATCATCTCGCTCAATGACTTTTGGGGTAATGACTGTTGTAAATACGCGCCCCATGCGTTCTATTTTAAACTCTATCGGTTCTCTTCCATGAAAAGCTACATAATTCATCAAATCTTCAAAACTTTCAACCCGTCGACCATCCATTTCAACAAAACGGTCCCCTAATTCCAAACCGGACTGAATAGCAGGGCTCTCTTTTACTAAAGAACCAACAACGGGTTCAATGGCGACACGACCATAAATAAAGAAAAGAAACGTTAGAATAACAATAGTAAAAAGAGTATTGAAAAAGGGACCAGCAAAAACAGTTGCTGCTTTTTTCCAAGCATGCGCACTGGCAAACGAACCATCAATAACCGGAGATGATGGTGATAATAGCGTCTCGTTTTTATCCTCCTCCCCAACAAACTTTACATACCCCCCTAAAGGGATAAGTGCAAAACGCCATTTCGTACCACGCTTATCTATATAACTAGCTATTTGTGGTCCAAATCCAAGGGAAAAAACTAATGCCTTAATACCACACCACCGACCAATGAGATAATGCCCAAGTTCATGCACAAAAATGATAAGCACAATGATGAAAAGAATACTCAAACTTCTTAAAAGAAGATCACCCATAGTGACCATATGATTTAAAAGTCCCAAAATATTTTCTCCCCATTAAATCATACTAAAAAGATTAAAAGGTGCATTCATATCAGACATCAATGAACCAATTAAATAAAGAAGGCAAATTGCTCCTACCAATCCATCCATACGATCCATAAAACCACCATGTCCAGGCAATAAAGAACCGGAGTCTTTAACAGAAAATCGTCTTTTAAGCCATGATTGTCCTAAATCACTCAATTGTGAAACAATTGACAAAACAAGCGTAAGGAGCGGCACAAAAAAACTTGCTAAATTTATATCAAAAAATCCAAAAGCAACCCATATACCACCAAAAACGCCGACAAATGTACCACCAAGCGCTCCTGACCATGTTTTATTAGGAGAAAATTGTGGTGCTAATTTAGGCCCCCCTAATGCACGTCCGATAAAATATCCACCAACATCGGTTCCCCATACTATCGTAAATAAGAAAATAACGACTTGGAACCCCAACATCTCATGATCCCGTAAAAAGCATAAAGCCACAACAGGAAAAGATGCATATAAAAAACCACAAAAAACCCAACCACTGTTTTTTATAGATATAATAGCCAATACTGCAGCCAACACGATTAAAACACTAAAAATCAATGAAGCAGATATATTCAACACTAAAAAAAAGCCAAAGAAAAAATAAAAGATACCTGCTAATATCTTTTGTAAAATACACCACTTCTCTTGAGTAATATTCATCCACTCATAAAGAATAAAACCGCCGATACACCATGCAAACAGAAAAAAGGTGGTCCCTCCCAACCATGTTAGATACAAAGCAATAACGCCAAACACAAAAGCCGTTAGAACACGATAAACCAAATTAGACAAGACAACATCCAAACAATAAAAATAGAAAATACAACCTCTAAAATTGATTCAAGAAAAACTTCCCTACCCAGTATTTTTATTTCACACTTGTGCAAATCTCTCTTATAATTTATCATAAGCGGTTTAGTTTACCAAGATAGCGCTTATACAGCGAATAATCAATGAAAACAGATCAAAAATCTCCCTTATTTAGATTAATCTTAAAATAAATTTTCAAAGATTTTCTTAAACATAAAATGAGAGAGTGGTTATTTACACCCTGCATAAATTAACTTAGAGTTTTTTTCGTATAAAAGAGCTCCTCTATTAATTCTTCATCATTAAAAATGAATTACGCCCCATAACATCCGCTTGTCCCATCACCCTGCGCACATGTTTTATAAGGATGGTAAGAGTAAGGTATTATTTTTGTGCTATATTATCTCAAACCCATCTTAGAATATTTGAGACATCCCTCATAATGTTTCTCATCATGCGATTTAGTAATACCTCCAGTAAAGAGAAGACTTCACTCACAGATTAAAGAATAAAAGTATAAACCCTTTAAAATCAATCTTTTCCCTATAAAGGTGATCGAATAGCTCCCTTGCATCACGCCTTGCTATCACAAGGCACATGATTCCCTACCCTTATCCATAAAAATAATTTACACGCTGAGAATAAAATATTTCCCTAGCAAAAAGTCTTAAACGTGCATAATCTCAGATTCTTTCACAACTAAAATTTTATCAATATCAGCAATGGTTTCATCTGTGAGTTTTTGAACTTTTTCGGATAAACTATGGGCTTCATCTTGTCCAATTTCACCATCTTTTTCTAACTTTTTCAAATTGTCCATACCATCACGACGCACATGACGTGTCGCAACACGCGCTTGCTCCGCATAGTGATGCGCAATTTTTACAAGTTCTTTACGGCGCTCTTCATTCAATTCAGGCAAAGGAATACGTAAATTCGTACCATCAGTTATGGGATTTAAACCAAGACCAGAATCACGAATAGCGCGTTCGACAGCTCCTACCATCGTTTTATCCCATACAGAAACAGAAAGCATCCGAGGTTCGGGAACAGAAATATTAGCAACCTGATTAATGTGTACAACAGAACCATAAGATTCAACGGTCAACGGTTCTAATAAACTCGCCGATGCCCGTCCTGTCCGCAAGCCACCTAATTCATGTTTAAAAGCCGTAATAGCGCCATCCATGCGACGTTTCAGATCATCCATAATTGATGCAACATTCATATTTCTGTCTCCTTCAATTGTCCTTTGAAGCTTAACCTCACTCCGATACCATTGTAAAGCGTCCTGTTCCATTCAAGACCCTAGCTAAACCGCCTTTTTCATGAATGGAATACACAATTATCGGTACATTGTTCTCACGGGCTAAAGTGACCGCTGTTGAATCCATAACCGATAATCCCCATTGCAAAATTTCAACATGTGTTAATTGGTCAAAACGCTTAGCTGTAGGGTCTATTTTGGGATCTGCTGAATAAATACCATCGACTTGTGTTCCTTTAAGAAGAACGTCCGCACCAATTTCTGCTGCACGTAAAGTCGCAGCAGAATCAGTGGTAAAAAATGGATTTCCCGTGCCGCCTGCGAAAATAACAACTTTTCCCTGATTCATATAAGCTATTGCTTTACGTTGCGAAAAACTTTCACAAATTTGTGGCATCGCAATCGCAGACAATACAACAGCTTCAACCCCTAATTTTGTTAATGATGTTCGCAATGCTAAAGAATTAATAGCCGTTGCAAGCATTCCCATATGATCACCTGTCACGCGATCCCCACCACGTGAAGCAACAGCAACGCCACGAAAAATATTTCCCCCACCGATAACAACCGCAACTTCTATCCCCATTGCGCGCACTTCTGCAATATCAGCGGCAATACGGTCGACAACAGAAACATCAATGCCAAAACTTTGTTCCCCCATAAGAGCTTCACCAGAAGCCTTTAAAAGAATACGTTTATATGGAAGTGCTAATGCCATTCATAATCTCCCAAAAGCACATTTACTTCTTGCTTTTGACACCACGAAGGGCACCACTTTTTTTCACGTGACGCCCTCACAACAATTACATTGTTTTCAGCAGAGCTTCTAAAAACAATAATGATTTTAAATCTCTTATCAAAAGTTTGCAATAACTAGCCTTTTGCTGCTGCCGCAACTTCTGCAGCAAAATCAGACTCCTCTTTTTCTACACCTTCACCGAGTGCAAAACGAACAAAGGCTGTGATTTGTACTGGAGCACCAATTGATTTCTCAGCATCCTTTAAAGCAGCCTCAACGGTCATATCAGGATTCATAACAAAAGCTTGAGAAAGTAAGACAACCTCTTCAAAAAACTTACGCATACGTCCTTCCACCATTTTTTCAATGATATTTTCAGGTTTTCCAGACTGACGTGCTTGATCTGAAAAAATTGCTTTTTCACGCTCAATGGCACCAGCATCAACATCTTGCGCTGTAAGTGCTAATGGACTGGTTGCCGCAATATGCATTGCAACCTGCCGACCAAAAGCAAGAGCTGCTTCTTTATTTCCCGTTGTTTCGATTGCAACCAAAACACCAAGTTTTCCAAGCCCTTCAGCCACACTATTATGTATATAAGTCGCAATAACACCATTCTCAACAGACAATTTAGCAGAACGACGAAACGTCATATTTTCGCCAATTGTACCAATTGCATCTTTAATTGCAAGCTCTACACTCTTCTCAGTGCCTGGATAAAGAGAAACAGAAACAGATTCAACATCACCTGGCGTATCCAAAGCCGCAGTTGCTACTTTGCGCACAATGTCTTGGAATCCATCATTGCGTGCAACAAAATCTGTTTCAGAATTAATCTCAACCAAAACTGCATGTGAATCTTTTGATGCGACTCCAATTAACCCCTCAGCTGCTGTACGACTAGCCTTTTTATCTGCTTTCGCTATCCCTTTTTTACGAAGCCAATCAACAGCAGCTTCCATATCACCATTGGTTTCTGCTAGAGCGGCTTTACAGTCCATCATCCCGGCGCCAGATAATTCTCGAAGTTCTTTTACTTGTGCAGCAGTAACGCTCATATTTGCCTCTTCATTCTGTAACAGTGAAAACGTGCAAATTTCCTCTGCACGCCTATAACTTTTTCTTTAGATAATAAAAGTACCTTAATTAGGCGTTTTATATTACTCAGAAACTGCTGAAACCGTATTTTCTTCCAAAATAGGCTCCACTGGTGTATCAACTTGAGCTCCTAAATCAACACCCATTGCACCCTGCTGGCGTGCAATACCATCAAGAGCAGCACGCGCAAAAAGATCGCAATAAAGAGAAATCGCACGTGAAGCATCGTCATTTCCTGGGATTGGATGTGTTACATCATCAGGATCACAATTGGTATCAATAATAGCAATCACTGGAATGTTTAAACGTTTTGCTTCTTGGAGTGCAATATTTTCTTTATTTGTATCGATAACAAAGATAAGATCTGGGACAGACCCCATATCTTTAATACCACCAAGCGCACGATTAAGCTTTTCACGATCACGTTCAAGATTTAAACGTTCCTTTTTAGTAAAGCCTTGTGCTTCAGCAGCAAGAATTTTATCAAGCTTTCGCAAACGATGTATCGAATTGGAAATCGTTTTCCAATTCGTCAGCATACCGCCAAGCCAACGCGCATTAACATAATATTGGGCAGAACGATTCGCTGCATCAGCGATAATTTCAGATGCCTGCCGTTTCGTACCAACAAAGAGAATACGACCACCACGCGCAACAGTGTCTGAAACAAGTTTAAGCGCTTGATGTAAAAGTGGAACGGTCTGAGCAAGATCAATAATATGAATATTATTACGCTGACCATAAATATAGGGGGTCATCTTGGGATTCCAGCGATGAGTCTGGTGACCAAAATGCACACCTGCTTCTAAAAGCTGGTGCATTGTAAAATCGGGTAGTGCCATAAATCTTATCCTTTCCGGTTCAACCTCCGCGGAAAAAGCAGGAAAACCTACTACCGGCGGATGTTTTCTAGACTTTCCTCACAGATTATCTACAAACACCCAAACTCCGCGTGTGGAATAGCGCAAACATACTAATATTTGATTCTTTTTCAAGTTATTTTCTTCAATCATTTAATATTTGCATTTTCACATTGATCAAGATCTTTTCCAAGTTCAAGGAATTCAAGACTGTTCAATTTTGCGCTCACTGAAAAAGTTCCATAATCCATATAAAAATCACGCATGACACCATTCTCATGTAAAAGAAAACTGCTCTGATAAATCGGTAAACCATCTTTATTTTCACCATCATCAAAATAAGAGATTGTAACAGGCCAATATTCTTCTTCATCCAATTTTTTCATTTTTTCCGTCTCATTATCAGATAAAAGCGCTTTCTTTTCCCCGATGACGATACTTTCTTTTATAACTTTATCTGCTTTATTTGTCCCATCAAAGACAGTGATATTATAAAAATGATCTCCCGCTTTTGCATGGCGAATAATATTCTTTAGCTGCATTATTGGAAATTCAGCCATTGCAAGCTTATACTCTTTTTCCTTTGGCTTTTTTAAGGTAACTGTAATACCATCTCCCGTTCGCTCCGCGACCCCTTCAGCACGATGCACAATTTCTTCCCCTTCTTGATCAGTAACATTAAAACGAAAAATACGGCTATCTCCTGTTTCATAACTCGTCGTCTGTTGATCCGTTAAACGGACCGGCATATCTTCAACATGAAGACGACTAATGAAACGAAAACGTGTGCTATAGCCTTGGCATGGAGAACCAGTAAGTTCGTAAACCATTCGCCCTGACATCCCAGAAATTGTCATTTCATGAGAAACATTATCGAGCTGAAAATCATAAATTGCTCGATGTGGCACAATAAAAATAGGCTCTTCAGCTCTCGCCGTACAGAAAAAAACAATATATAAAATTATTATAAATAATGCTCTAATCATTCCCAACTTCCAAACTTTATTCCCGTTGCATAACACTATACAATAAGGCAAAAAAGGCTAATTTCTCAATTAACCACACATTTCCTTTAATCAAAAAATAGGTTATGCAATGATATATTTATAGAATAGCTATGGAGTTTAAATTATGACCAATGTGATTGAAAAAAACTTAGAAAAGTTCGGAATCACTCTTCCTGCAGCAACGCAACCCCTTGCTAATTACATCGCAACTTCACAAAGTGGCAATCAACTCTTTATTTCTGGACAGCTCCCCCTTATAAATGGAAAACCTATAGCCATCGGTAAAGTTGGTGCTGCTGTGAATGTCGAACAAGCCAAACAAGCATCTAAAGCTTGTGCTCTCAATATTCTCGCTCAACTCAAAGCAACTCTGGGTGATCTTAATAGAATAAAACGCGTAGTAAAAATTACTGTTTTTGTGGCTGTCGATTCTCATTTTACCGATATCCCTTTTGTCGCCAATGGAGCTTCTGATTTATTTGTCAATATTCTTGGTGAAATTGGGAAACATGCCCGTTCTGCTATCGGTGTTGCCTCTCTGCCTATGGATGTTCCTGTAGAAGTTGAAGCCATCATAGAAATTTAAATCCTAAACTTACAATAAAAGGAAATAATTGTATGAAGCAAGCTTATGACGATAACAATATTTTTGCTAAATTAATTCGTAATGAAATCCCTTCTGTTCGTGTTTACGAAGATGATGAGGTGATTGGATTCATGGATATCATGCCACAAGCGCCAGGTCATACGCTGGTCATTCCTAAAAAAGGCTCTAGAAATTTGCTTGATGCCGATACTGAAACATTATTTCCTGTTATTAAAGCGGTTCAAAAAATCGCCAATGCCGTCAAAAAAGCCTTTCAAGCCGATGGCATAACAATCATGCAATTTAATGAAGCAGCTAGTCAACAAACCGTTTATCATCTCCATTTCCATATTATACCACGTATGGAAGGAATAGAACTTACCCCTCATAATGAAGTGATAACGCCTACAGAAATACTTGAAGAGAATGCCAAAAAAATTCGTGCTGCTCTATAATAGACCCTCTTGGTAACATGTTTTTAAGATGCTGTGCTTTTCTTTCCTATATGCTTTGGTGTAAAATTCTTCATTTTACTTTTCTTTGAGCCAACAGATAGATCGGAAGAGAAAATTTTTAGCTGTAATCTTTCTTTTTCGCTATTTGACTTTTGTGTCAATACGCGAACAATGCCGCCGTTGCGTAACTTTCCAAATAAAATTTCATCTGCTAATGGCTTTTTGATATATTCTTGTATAATACGTCCTAATGGACGTGCTCCCATCTGAGAATCATATCCTTTATTGGAAAGCCATAAAGCTGCAGAAGAGCTTAATTCAAAACAGATCCCCCGATCAGCTAATTGTGCTTCAAGCTGAAAAATAAATTTTTGCACGATCTGATTGATAGTTAAGTGAGATAAAGGTGTAAACGGAATAATTGAGTCTAATCGATTACGAAATTCTGGTGTAAATAACCGATTGATTGCTTCTATATCCTCACCATCACGATGAACTTTCCCAAATCCAATCGCTGATTTTGCCATATCTGAAGCACCAGCATTGGTTGTCATAATCAAAATAATATTGCGGAAATCAATTTTCTTGCCGTTATGGTCTGTTAATCGACCATAATCCATGATCTGCAATAAAATATTAAATAACTCTGGATGGGCTTTCTCAATCTCATCGAGCAATAGGACTGCGTGAGGCTTCTGATCAACTGCATCTGTAAGGAGACCTCCTTGATCAAAGCCTATATAGCCTGGAGGAGCACCGATTAAGCGAGCTACCGTATGCCGTTCCATATATTCTGACATATCAAAACGTAAGAGATCAATGCCTAAAGATGATGCAAGCTGTTTTGCAACTTCAGTTTTTCCAACCCCGGTTGGTCCTGAAAATAAATAACTTCCTATCGGTTTATCTGGTTCGCGTAAACCTGCTCGCGCCAATTTTATAGATGAAACTAAGGCGGTAATTGCCTGATCTTGCCCATAAACAACATGCTTGAGTTCTCTCTCAAGTTTACTCAATATCTTCTGATCATTCCGCGAAACTGTTTTGGGTGGAATCCTTGCAATTGTAGCAATAGTCGCTTCAATTTCTTTAACACCTATAGTCTTTTTGCGCTGTTTTTGTGGCAAAAGCTTTTGCGCTGCACCACTTTCATCAATAATATCAATTGCTTTGTCGGGTAATCTGCGATCAACCATATAGCGTGAAGATAATTCTACAGATGCCTTCATCGCCTGATCTGTATATTTGATCTGATGAAAATCTTCAAAGTAAGGCTTCATCCCCTGCAAAATCTTAATTGTATCAGGAACAGAGGGTTCATTAATATCAACCTTCTGAAAACGACGCTCTAAAGCACGATCCTGTTCAAAGAATTTTCGATATTCTCTGTAAGTTGTTGAGCCAATACATCGCACAGAGCCAGAAGATAATGCTGGTTTTAAAAGATTTGCTGCATCCATATTTCCCCCTAATGTTGCCCCTGCTCCAATTAAGGTATGAATTTCATCAATAAATAAAATAGCATCTGGATACAGCTCAAATTCTTTAATAACTTGCTTTAATCGTTCTTCAAAATCACCGCGATAACGTGTACCAGCAACAAGTCCGCCCATATCAAGAGAAAATATCGTTGCATTTGATAAAACTTCGGGCACTTGTCCATCAACAATACGCTTTGCTAATCCCTCAATGATCGCGGTTTTCCCTACTCCAGGATCACCAACCAAAAGAGGATTATTTTTCGATCTTCGACATAAAATTTGAATCATGCGCGAAATTTCTTTTTCGCGGCCAATTAATAAATCAATTTTCCCATTCCGTGCTTTACAATTGAGATCAATACAATAACCTGTTAAAGCACTCGTTACCCTTTCACCATTGTCTGAAATCTGCTGATCTAATTGCTCTTCAAGTCCTTCAAGTAACATGGATAATCCATCATCACGCGTAATACCATGAGAAATAAAACGTACAGCATCATAGCGTGTCATTCCCATCTCTTGAAGAAAATAGGCAGCATGGCTTTCACGTTCAGAAAAAATTGCAACAAGAACATTTGCCCCTGATACTTCATCTTTTCCAGCAGATTGAGCATGTATCACCGCACGTTGGATAACACGCTGGAAAAAAGCTGTAGGTTTTGTATCCTCACCAGCTCTAATCTGTTCATCTAACTCTGAGCGAAGATAGTTGGTTAAGCGTTCGCGCAATTCCTCTACATCTACTTGACATGCCTGAATAACGGAATTTGCATCAGCATCATCTAAAAGCGCAAGGAGAAGATGCTCTAATGTTGCATATTCATGTCGCGCTTGAGCAGCAATTGTTAATGCACGATGCAAAACCTCTTCAAGACTAGGTGTAAAAGATGGCATAACTCCTCACTTCCATTCCATTACACATTGTAACGGATGTTCATTTTGACGTGCACACTCCCTCACTTGTACAATTTTCATTTCAGCAACTTCATAAGTATAAGTTCCGCATTCGCCTATCCCATTGTGATGAACATTTAACATAATCCGCGTTGCCTCTTCTAAACTTTTTTTAAAAAAGTTCTTCAAGACGAAAACAACAAAATCCATAGGTGTGTAATCATCATTCAATAAAAGAACGCGATATAATTTAGGTTTTTGTAGTTTAACCTTAGCCTTAGGTATTATAACCACACTATGCCTATCTTCATCCCAATTCTTGCCTTTTTTATTATGCATAATCCAAGGTTCTTCGTTATGCATAATATGAGATATAGAGTTTATTATGAATGTTTGTTTCATTATTGTTTTCCATAGAGCAAATTTCTCATTAATTTTAAGTTCTTTCAAAACTATTGCAATAGCTCTTTCGCATAAGATAAAGACTTTCCTTCTATGGTTAGATTTAAGTCACTCATAAAATAGCTACTGTAAACAAATTAGTAATACCATTCGTCTAAACTGCATCAATACGTTACAGAAAAGGAAGTTTTATAGAAGTTTTTCAGAGTAAATGGAGAAATAGGATACTGCAAGTGTATATTAATAATAAAAAAATTATGCGCTACTATAGAAAGATAGCAATTTCTTTTGTTATGTTAGCTTTTTCTTGCTATTGGGCATCAGCAACACCCCAAGGAGCCTATCCTGATAAATATGCGGCTATTGTTATAGATGCAACGACCGGGAAAACTCTCTTTCAAGCCAATGCAACACTGAAACGTTATCCTGCTTCTTTAACAAAAATGATGACATTGTACCTACTGTTTGAATCTATGCAGATGGGTCGTGTGACACCCAATACTCCAATTCCTGTTTCACATTACGCTGCAATGCGCCCACCAACAAAAATTGGATTTAAAGCAGGCCAAACAATTTCTGCAGAAGCAGCTGCTAAAGCACTCATTACAAGATCTGCAAATGATGTTGCTACAGCCATTGCAGAATATCTTGGAGGGAGTGAAAAAAAATTCGCTCGAATGATGACAGCAAAAGCGCGTAAACTTGGTATGAAACATACACATTTTGCCAATGCTTCAGGACTTCCGGATGTGCATAATTATTCTACGGCACGAGATATTGCCACTTTATCATTAGCTCTTCGTAAACATTTTCCAAAACAATATAAATTGTTCAAAATAAAAAGTTTTAATTTCCGTGGACATACGATTAACAGCCACAATAAACTCGTTAAAATAATGAAAGGTGTTGATGGAATTAAAACAGGCTACACACAAATGTCAGGTTCTAATTTAGCAACTTCGATGCGTCTTGAGGGCCGCTCTGTTGTTGCTGTTGTTATGGGAGGAAAATCATCTACTGCACGTGATGAGCACATGGCCAGCTTGTTGAATCAATATTTGCCCAAAGCAAGCCAAATGAAAAGTGGGAAACGTTTAATAGCTTCTGCACACTATCACTTACCCACTGGCGCAAAAACTCCTATACCGACCATTAAAACTGATTCAAGTAATTTTGACGATGAAATTTCAACTATGTTGACAGCATTTGCAGAACAACCTAAAAATTCCAATGTCGCAATAACGGCTGTAAATAGGGTCATTGTACCAATACCTAACCCTCAAAAAGCTATACCGGTTGAGACTCATAAAATTGTTAACGCCTCTTTATCCACAAATGCCGGATGGGCTATCCAAATTGGTTCTCTTCCTAGTAAAGCACAGGCAAATACTCTGCTTTTAAAAGCAAAAAATACAGCTTTTTCTACTTTAAAGAATGCCTCTTCACATATGCAACTGTTTGAAAAAAATGGGCAGCGTTATTACCGTGCCCGATTTACAGGATTTCAATCAAAAAAAGCAGCATTTGATGCTTGTTCTACATTAAAGAAAGCAAATTTTAACTGCTATACTGTAGCTTACTAAAAGTTTTTTAATTCTGCGTTAAGGATAGTGTTATGACAGATAATGCTTTTGCTTCATTTTATGAAAAAGAAAAATTATTGAAGCAATCATCCCTCCTTTCATTGCGTTCCCTTCACGATGCTGCAGCAAAACTTACTGGTTTAAAATATAATTCAACTGCATTAGATACAAAATCCCTTGTTAATCTTCTCATTTGCCAAACAATGCGCAATCGTCGTCTCATGATGCCTCCTGTACGCATTCATTTACGTGTTGCGAGTCAAACTGGTAATGTACCTATTAAAATCCGTCTAGGAGCAACAAATATTTAATTCTACAAATCTTTTTCAAAAAGAATTATTTTATTATTGCACCATCATCTACAGTCTGAGAAAATTCTTTGATAGATATACTTCTTTCTTAAGTCGTAGGAGTTATGTTGATGGCTTTTTCAATTATCCAATATCTTCAAGCTTCCAATCAAACTATTTTTTAAGGACACAAAGAATACCAAATTTTTTCTACTTTTTGAGTTAGTCGCCAAAATTATCCTTGATATCTTTCTTAAAAAAATGACCCACACATGGGATGAAAGCTTATCACTTTAAAGGTTATTGTAAAAGTGCAATAAAGAAAATTCTTCTTAATAATGAATTCCTCTACAACATAAATGCTGTAAAAAATAATCTAAGTCCTTTTATTTCTTTCAACAAACAAAGAAAATTTAAAAATACAAAGACTATCGATAAAAAAATTAATTTACTTTTAGATATGCAACAGACTTTTTAATTATTTTCATTGCTTCTAATGATAAAGATATACGAAATTCTTCTTTAGCATCTCATCAACCTTTTACACCTTCAGCAGGGGATTATCCATAAATCATCTTTAATTTAATTATCACAACTATAACGCAATGGATGATATGTACGAATACCTGTAAGAGTAAATATACGTAAAATCAAATGTGTTATGCGTTGTTTGGCAAAGTTTTTTTATAAAAAGCAGCCTTTTTTCTTCAATTTATTGCTAGTGGATTTTGTGTTCTATGGAGTTGTTTTGCTAAGACAGCCTGTGCTTTTCCTATTGCCTGTAAATCAATATCCAAATCCAAAGCAATCGCATATTTGAGACAAATATTCAGGTGATTTAGTGTTTTTCCTTCTGTTGCAACTTTTATATGCTAAATGGAAGAAAAGGTATCGCCTATTTCTATTTGTATAATCTCTAAAACAGATAGAAAACTTAACTTTAGAAGAATATGAAATTTTAAAGGTAAAAACTAATTCCAAGCCTCGCTGTCTCCTTTTAATTAAGCTTTACAACTTTCTAAAAGTACCCGAAGCAATGTCCTTTAAATAATAAAGATTATGCATTATCTCACGCTTTTGTTTATCACATTTTTTAATGATATCACAATCTTCATCTAAAACAAATTCATGAACGAGAAACACGATAATGTCCTATTATCTTGCATTCTATTCTTTATGAAAATTTTGATAAATATTTTTAATATATATGCTAATATTTATTTTAATTTTTTACCGGTACAAGATTTTAAATAAAAGTTAGAGAATAAGATTTTCTAAAATCCTTTTTAATTATTGCAAATTAGAGTTCCTTTTCAAGGTGTTTTTTTGCCATATCAGCTGTCCAAAAGATCTCCACCTTTAAAAATCATAAAACCCAGCTAGAAAGTAATGATAGATTGATTTCTTATTTTACTCGACACTTATTTATTTTTTCTAATGAGACTGTTTTTCCATTTCAAAGACAAATCAAACAGATATAAGCAATACTCTCCTTCCAATCTTGCAGGCAAAAGCTATTACTCGTTCATAAAGCACAAACCCGCCTCAAATTTATCTTAAGCATACTGCTAAATTAAATTTGAATTTTGATTTATAAGCCACAAAAAATATAAGATTTTTTAAGAAGTAACAAATATGATCCTTCCCCAACGAGTCCAGTTACGGATTGAAAAATATCACAGCTCTTAACAAGAGATCGCACTTTTAACAAGATATTGCATTGACTGCAAGACCACCTTTACTTGTTTCTTTATAGCGTTCACTCATATCAAGACCTGTCTGACGCATTGTTTCTATACAAGCATCAAGAGAAACAAAATGTTCCCCATTACCATATAATGCCAGAGAAGAGGCCGTTACTGCCTTAACCGCTCCCATTGCATTACGCTCAATACAAGGAACTTGTACAAGACCCGCAACCGGATCACACGTCATTCCCAAATGATGCTCAAGAGCTATTTCCGCTGCATTTTCAATTTGAGCCGGCGTTCCCCCTAATGCAGCGGTTAACCCTGCCGCTGCCATTGAAGATGCCGTTCCAACTTCACCTTGACACCCAACTTCTGCACCAGAAATAGACGCATTATGTTTGATAACACCGCCAATAGCTGCTGCTGTCAATAGAAAATTATGTATTCCCTCTTGATCTGAATTATCATTAAACTGAAGATAGTAACGCAAAACTGCAGGGACAACACCAGCGGCCCCATTTGTTGGGGCTGTAACAACACGACCACCCGCTGCATTTTCCTCATTGACTGCCATAGCATATACCGAAAGCCAATCATTTGCCCAAAGTGGATAATTGAAATTTTTCTTTTGATTTTCCAAAAGCGTTTCATGCAGCTTTTTAGCACGCCTTTGAATACGTAATCCACCAGGCAACTCACCTTCTTGTGAAAGACCTCTATCAATGCAATTTTTCATCGCTGAAAAAATTTCATCAAGTCCTGCATCTAGAGAAGAACGCTCAATCTTTGTTTCTTCATTTAAGCGCTTCATTTCAGCAATAGAAAGTCCAGATTTTTCTGCCATTGATAACATTGTACGAGCAGAATGAAAGGGATATGGTACTTCAAATGCTTCTGGTTGTATATCACCATTCATATGGCTTAATTCATCCTCAGTCACAACAAAGCCCCCCCCGATAGAATAATAAATCTGTCGTAACAGAACATTCCCATCCGTATCAAGTCCCTCAAATGCGAGGCCATTCGTATGTCCAGGTAAGATTTTTTTTCGTTCAAAAATAAGATCACTTTGCAAATTAAACTGATAAGCGGGATGGTCTTCTGGTTGCACTTTTTTTTCACGGATAACTTTTTCTAACAGAAATTCCATATTATTAGGATCAACAGTAGAAGCCTTTTCTCCTAAAAGTCCTAACACAATAGCCCTATCTGTCGCATGACCAATACCCGTAAAAGCTAAAGAACCGTAGAGATAAACTCGTATACAAGAAACTTGAATATCAGATAACTGAGAAAGACCTTGCATCTTTTGCAAAAACATATTGGCAGCCATCATCGGGCCCATCGTGTGTGAGCTAGAAGGACCAATCCCAATTTTAAAAAGTTCAAAAACAGACAAAAACACGCATCACCTCAAAACTGTAGTATGGTGTGAGCATACGCTTTTTATAGGGTTTATCCTATTTAAAATCAAATTATGAGATAAACTAAAAAAATGACAGTAATAAACACGAATGTTGCTCGTCTTGCTACCACCCAACACTTTCTTTCTATAGTGCTTTCCATAGTCAACCTTTAAAATGAACAATGCTCCTAGATTCATCTAACTTTTCAAGCGTAATAAAATAAGTGTTAATATGCAAGACTAGAATTTAATAAACCTTTTTTAAAGTTATAATTTACTGTATTCACATGCCTTTTTTACTGTGGGGGATATGTGAATAAAAGTAAGGGAATAGGATTTTGCAACATGCCTCTATAGGGCGCCTCTTTTTTGATCGAATTTCTCTAACTTTTTGTTATCCATTTTTTTAAGTGTGAGAAGCTATTCTCTATGGCGTCTATGAAACGGGAAAAATCCATTACAAAGATAAAGATAATGAAGGCAATCCACTTCATAATACGTGACATCATCTTTAAGCCTTGATAGGTTTCTATCATCTCGTGAAGCAACCGTTGTTCTGTTTCCGAAAGGTCTTTTCCCCGCTTACTTTGATTGCTACTCATTTTGCCACCCACATAAACGTGCTCCCTGTTGATTATGCTTCAAAATATCTCTTGCTAAATGGGGACTGAGAGCGTTCAGATCTTGCTTATCTAAATAAATGGGTAACCAACCAACACAAGAAACAGACCTATTTGCCCCGCATCCAACGAGACAAAGCAGAACGAACATCAGCATCACTTTTTTGATTAACTTCATTTTCAACCTCAAAACGGGTGGTTGCTCTCTTTAAAGCATGCTCTGTTTGCTTTTGCCGTTCACTTTTCTTGCCAAGCTGAAAGGCTTTGCCTAAAGCCATAAAAAAAACGGCTATAGCCGTTAACAGAAGAGAGAGATTTCTTTTGAACCAAAAAATCACAAGCGCTGCTCCTTAAAGCGCTTGGCAACAATCACCAGTCCTGTACATGCCGCTAAAACCATAATTCCTGCTAACGCCCATTGGATCGGTCCATTGCCTACCAACAAACCTCCAAACCCAGAACAAGACCCTATAATCGGCGCTAGTGCCT